>WRIM01000001.1 GCA_009782725.1 Alphaproteobacteria bacterium
GATTACGTCGGATATAGTGCATACGCCGTTTCGTATCAACTCCGCCGCGCACGCTATGCCCGCCGGGCCGAGTCCAATCACCGCGGCTTTTTTATTTATCGGCGCGCCCGGCTTTATGGCGGTCCATCCGCGGTTTCGAGCCTCGGCGGAAACGAACCTCTGTATGCGCTGTATCGGGACGCTGTCGCCCTCCAACATCAGCGCGGTGCAATTATTCTGGCAAAGCTCCTCCGCCGGGCATGTGTACGAGCATGTCTCCGGGTACGCGTTCGCGTCCGCGATGATTTCATACGCCCTTTTGATATCGCCGCCGGAAAACGCTTTTATAAACGCCGACGCGTCGACGCCCGCGGGGCAGCCGGACTTACACGTTGCGCCCCAGCACGCGCGGCACTCGTCCGTTAGGGAGCGCATGTACGCCTCGTTACTTAACCTTCCGCCGCGGTAAATCGGGCCGTACACGCCGTTGTCGCGTATGACGCAGCCCGCACAAGCGATTTATATAAAGAAGTACTTCCCGATTACGATTGGCGCGGCGGAATTTTTTTAAACCGGCTTTGCATCATAGAAGCCGGGCATAAATTCGATACAATCCGCACGATTATGGATGCATTCAAAGACATGGCCCGCGCGCAAGGTTATACAAAAATAGTGGGCGACGCCGGCGCGCATCAACCGATTTTGACGCGGTTTTATGAAATGCTTGGCGCGCAAAGGGCCGCTTCATTTATGGGAACTCTTGATGCTCACGAATGGATTGTTTACGAGTATAAAATAGAGTAAGAGAGTAATGCGCGCGTTGCGCGCAGAGTAACGTCGGCTACGCCGACAGAGTAAGAGATTATGTTACTCTCTTACTCTCCTTATCTCTTACTCTTCTCAAAACCACCATTATCCCGGCGGGTGTAATTCCCGGTATGCGCGACAGGGATGCGATGTTTTCCGGACGCGTTCTATGCAACTTTTCACGCAGTTCATTTGTAAGTCCCGATAACGAAAAATAGTCGAAATCGCCGGGAATTTTGATATTTTGGTCTTTTTTATAGCTTTCTATTTCACGCATTTGGCGCGCGATATATCCCGCATAAAGCTTATCGTTTTCATTGCTGATTGCTGATTGTTGATTGCTGATTTTTTCAAATTGTTCGCGTGTAATTAAACCCAATTCAACCGCAATCGTCCCAAGCCGGAAAATCGCATTGTCGCAACGAATGGACAATCTGTATTCCGCGCGGGATGTAAACATCCGATAGGGCTCATCCACGCCCAATGTCGTGATATCATCGATTAATACGCCAATCATAGAATTCGTGCGGTCTAGTTTTAATTCGTGATAAGTGACAGGTGATAAGTGACAAGTATCTGAATTTCCTGTCACCTGTAACCTATCACCTATCACAGCCGCGTAAGCGGCGGCATTCGCGCCTGCGACCAGTCCCTGCGACGCGGCTTCTTCATATCCGCTTGTCCCATTTATTTGCCCGGCAAAAAATATGCCCGGAATATCTTTGGATTCAAGCGTGGATTTAAGAACTCGCGCATCAATCGCATCGTATTCAATCGCATATCCGTATCGCGCAACCCGCACATTCTCTAGTCCCGGAATGGTTCGCAAGAATTTATCCTGAACCGCGGCGGACATAGATGTCGACAATCCGTTCGGGTAAATCAAATCGCTGTTCAGCCCTTCGGGCTCTAAAAATACATGATGCGATAAATGCTCTGGGAAGCGCATTACTTTGTCTTCCAAGCTTGGACAATAACGCGGGCCGATACCGACAATCTCACCGTTATACATCGGCGCATCATGAATATTGTCACGAATGACATCATGCGTTTCTTCTGTCGTTCTTGTTATATAACAATTTGAACTTTGAACTTTGAACTTTGAACATTCGGTTGAAAACCAAGGATGATTTTCATCGCCGGGTTGGGGTTCAAGATTTGTAAAATCAATGCTGTCCCGATAAAGGCGCGCGGGCGTCCCGGTTTTAAGCCGAATTAATGAAAAGCCGGCCTTTTTGAGTGTTTTTGATATATTAACATCCGGTTCTTGGTATGTTCCGTCGTCTGTCAGCCGACCCGACTTAATCTTTTCCGACCCACGATGACAAAGCCCGCCCAGAAATGTCCCCGTGGTAATAACAATCGCCCGCGCCGCATATTTTCCATTTACAATTTTATTTTCTAAATCAAGAGTTTCAATAGATTCGTAAATAACTTCAAGCAAGGGCAATCTAAATTCCCCTTCCCTAGTCAGGGAAGGGGAATTTAGACCGAGCAGATTTTTCACGGCCGCGCGGTAAAGCGTGCGGTCGATTTGCGCGCGAAGCGCCCTTGTCGCCGGGCCATGCGACGCATTCAATGTACGAAAATGAATACCGGCCATGTCCGCAGCAACCGGCATTATACCGCCCAGCGCATCGATTTCAGAAACCAATTGGGACTTTCCCGGCCCGCCGATGCTTGGATTGCATGACATAGCACCGATATCCATTTCAGATTTTGTAAAAAGCGCGACCGACGCGCCCCGACGCGCAGCGGCAGCTGCAGCCTCGACCCCCGCATGTCCCGCCCCTATAACAATAACATCGAATTGCTGATTTTTCATAAAGCTACCTGACTATTTCCAACAATTGTTCTCTTAATTCTTGTTCAATATCCGTGTTCCAAATTCGTGATAATTTTAAAAACTTATTATACCAACCGACCGCGAAATCATACCCGCAATTCGATTTGCCAACCATTGGAAAATCAAGCGAGCATATCTTTATTATACTTTTTTCGGTTTTTCTGTAAAATTCTATACGCACGATGTCCGAGTATCTGAACCAATTGTATTTCGGACTGGTGGAACTATTATCCTCGGTGGCATACCAATTGAAACTGCTGTTTCTTCTTAGATATCCGGGCATAGATTCAAGTTTATTATAGACAAGCTGAAGACCTTCTTGCATTAATTCTTGATTCTTTTCAAGTTGTGCCTGTCTTTCTTCGAATTTTTGCAGAATTGCGGTATTGCCGCGTCCGCGGCGGCGGCGTTCGTTTCCCCGCGTCTGTTGCCGATAGTCCATTTCGACGATGTCATCCATTTTATGCCCTTTTGTCGCCTCCACCGGCGAATATATCATACTTGACTTTGATTTCAAGTCGTTTATAATAACGGCCATGTTCACGAAAACAATAATCATTATAGAATAACTGGCAAACGCGCTTTGCAGTTATTTGCGGCGCGTAAAGCGCCATTTTTTTGTGACAAAGGACAAATTATGAAAACCAACCAAGTCGTTTTAATCTACGGCTTTCCCGCAACCGGCAAGTATACCATGGCCAAGAAATTGGAAGAGGGCGGCGCCAAATTGCTGGACAACCATTATTTTCATGATTTCGTGCGGCCTTTTATCAAAGCGGCCGATGATGAGAAAGTGGAATATTTTGAAAAAATGTCCAAATTGCGGGGCGCATTTTTCGATATGATTCGGAAATTCTATCCGAAAGACCGGCTTGTCAGATATGTTTTTACAAGCATATTGGTCCAGGGCGATGAAGCCGAGTTAAAAAACCTGACAAGCTTGGCCGAAGATATAAACGGCGAATTCATACCGATAGAATTAATCGCAAATCCGGATGTTTTAAAGCAAAGATGCCAAACCGAATATCGACGCGGACGGGGAAAACTGTCCGATCCGGGCAAATTAGAGAAATTATTTGAACGCTACGTTCACATGGATGTCGAACACCCGAACAAACTTACAATCGATGTATCGGATTTGACCGAAGAAGAAACATTTCAAAGAATCGAAAAACATTTAGCAAAGGTCTCAAAATGACATACCCAAAGACAGAAGCGCGCGCGAATTTTCCAGAATTAGAGCATTCGGTTTTAAAATTCTGGCGCGAGAACAGCACATTTCAGAAAACAATGGAAAAAACCCGCGACGGCGTGCCGTTTACATTCTTTGACGGGCCGCCTTTTGCAAATGGAATTCCGCATTGGGGCCATGTCGGCGTATCTGCGATGAAGGATATGGTCTTTCGCTTTCAAACCATGCGCGGCAGGCACGTATTGCGCGAATTGGGCTGGGACTGTCACGGTCTTCCGGCGGAACAATCGGTTGAAAAATCGACCGGAAAATTGGCCAAGGATATCGTGGCGGGGCAGGGCATCGATGCATTCTGTGAAATGTGCCGCGTCGACGTTTTAAAATATACCGACGTTTTCGAACGGGTTTATGAACGCGAAGGACGCTGGTTCGAATCCGCGCCCGAATTCGGATACGCCACAATGGATAAAGACTTTATGGAATCCGTAATATGGGCGATGAAGCAATTATATGACAAAGGTTTGTTATACAAAGACTTCCGCGTGAATCCTTTCGATTGGAAATTGGGCACAGCGTTAAGTAATTCCGAGGCAAGCCAAGAATACATGGACGTTGTCGACGATGCGATAACCGTATGGTTCGAATTGGCCGACGGTCGGCGCGTTTTGGCATGGACGACCACGCCTTGGACTTTGCCTGCGAATAGCGCATTGGCCGTAAATCCGAAATTAACATACGCGGTTATGAGGGACGCGGACGGCGCGGAATATATAATTGCCGAATCACGCCTTAAATCATATGAAAAACAATTCGCAAATACGGAACGCATCGGAAGCGTCGCGGGCGCGGATTTGGTTGGATTAAAATACAAACCTTTGTTCGATTATTACAATGATGAAAAATTATATCATGTAATCGCGGGCGAATTCGTGTCCGATTCCGACGGCACGGGCGTTGTGCATATCGCGCCTGCATTCGGGGACGAAGACTTTTGGGCATTGAAAAATATCGACCCGAAATTCCCGGTCATTTTGAACGTCAGCGAATATGGCAATTTTACGGATGAAGTCACGGATTTCGCCGGCATGAATATATTCGACGCGAATCCGAAAATCATAGAATTTCTGAAAAAAGCCGGACGTCTTGTAAAAAAAGAATCATACAAACACTCGTACCCGTTCAGCTATCGCACTCATGAAAAGTTAATTTATCGCGCGGCGGAAAGCTGGTACATCGATGTGCCAGCCTTGCGCGACCGTTTAATCGAAAACACGAAAAAGACAGATTGGAAATCCGCAGGCGAAAGATTTATGAAATGGATAGAGGGCGCGCGACCATGGTCTGTATCTCGCAATCGATTCTGGGGAACACCATTGCCGATTTGGGAACGCAACGGGGAATTCAAAGTATTCGGAAGCGTCGCGGAATTGGAAGAATTTTTCGGCACCAAAATCGACGACCTTCACCGGCCGACATTGGACGCGTTGGAAAAAGACGGTTGGAAGCGTATTCCGGATGTTTTGGATTGCTGGGTTGAATCCGGCTCTATGCCGTTCGCGCAAATGCATTATCCGTTTGAAAACAAAGAAAGATTTGAACGTGAATTCCCTGCGGACTATATAATAGAGGGTCCCGACCAAACACGCGGGTGGTTTTATTCGTTAATGGTAATGGCCACCGCATTGTTTGACAAGCCTGCATTCAAAACGGTTTCGGTCAATGGATTGATATTGGACGACCAACGTCGCAAGATGTCAAAGTCATTGGGCAATTACGACGACCCAATGAATTTAATGGAGAAATACGGCGCGGATGCCGTGCGTTTGTACATCCTTGGCGGGAACTTTATGAAATGCGAACCGATTGTTTTGGACAAAGAAGGCAAGGTATTTAACGAACCAACTAAAAACATATTGGTGCCGTTGTGGAACGCGTATCACTTCTTCACGCTTTATGCGAACGCAGGCGCGCTTCGCGCGAATGAACAATTAACAATTAACAATGAACAGTTAAATGTTCTGGACCAATACATATTGGCGGAATTGGATGAATTGATTGGCGTGACTGGCAGGGCGCTTGACGATTATGCGCCTGATTTGGCGATTCGTGAATTTGTGCGATTCTTAGAGGTTCTTAACAACTGGTACATTCGTCGTTCACGCGAACGGTTTTGGGATGAAGAACAAGCCGCGTTCGATACGCTGTACTTTGTGCTTGTCGAGTTCTGCAAACTGCTTGCGCCATTCGCGCCGTTTATTGCTGAATTTATATACCGCAACCTGACCGGCGCTGAATCCGTGCATTTGGAAGATTTTCCTGAGCATAAGAACAAACACAATGAATACAATATTCTAGATTCAATGCGTGAAGTTATGGCCGTTGTTTCTGTTGGAAAACAACTACGCGAGAAATACGGTCTTCGGAACCGCCTGCCGCTTAATAAAATTAGTGTCATTGGTTCCGTATTCGGTTCAATGAAATACAACAATATAATTATGGATGAGTTAAATGTTAAAAATATTTCAGTTGAGCTGAATCAAGATATTTCATCCGTTGCCGATTCGTTCATATACCTTATCACGCCGAAAATCGGCGCGCGTTTGGGTGCAAAATTAAAAGATATCATGGCCGCATCTAAACAGACGGATTTTAATCCTGTTGATTGGGGCCTTAATCCAGACGAATATGAAATGCGCCTTACCGTCAAACCCGGAATCACGGGCGCCGCATTGCCGGATAATACCGCCGTTGTGGTGTTGGACACGAACGTGACAAAGGAATTGGCGGACGAAGGGCTTGCCCGCGATGCGTTGAGATTTATCCAAGATACGCGGCGCGATATGGATTTAAACGTATCCGACCGGATTGTTTTGGAATATTCCGCGGATTCAGATTTGGAGTTTGCAATCAACGCGCATGCTGATATGATAAAGGAAAACGCATTGATTGTCGAATTACGCCCGACCGCGGGCGCCGCCGATTTCACAACAGAAATCGAAGGCCGCAAATTCGGAATAAAAATAACAAAAGCATAAAAGGAATCGATATGAACAAAGCAGAAATTTTAAACTTTATAGATGCGCAAGCCATTTTGATTCTGACCACTATGAATGGGATGCAGCCTGAGACGCGCGCGTTGATTAATATCCGCAATGCCGGAATCGCGCCGCATCTTGCGCCTTATTTTAAAAATAACGACCGGATTTTGTTCATTACGAATACGCATACGGACAAGATTAAACAAATCCGCGCGAATCATCGTGGCGCGCTTTATGCTTACAGCAATAGTTTTTCTGGATTGTTATTGACCGGGAAAATCACCGAGGTCACAGACGCGGAAACAATCGACGCATTGTGGGATGATTCTTGGAAGATGTATTATCCGGACGGCAAGAATGGCGGGGATTTCTCGGTGCTTGAATTCGTGCCGGAAAATTTCAAATCGTACAGCGGCGAAGACTTTTCAAAGCAAGCCGGCGCGGTGGAATAAATGGCGCCGAATCCGGAAATTTATTTCAAGGAAATGCCGAAACATTTGGATATGACAACGCGGTCGGAATTGTATTCTACAAATGAATTCACATTCGCAGTCGCCGTGATATTATCGGCCCAGGCAACGGATAAAAAAGTAAACGAAGTCACGCCTGCGTTGTTTGCAATCGCAGACACGCCGGAAAAAATGTTGGATTTGGGCGAAGAGGGTTTGAAAAAACATATCAAAGTAATTTCGTTCTTTAATAACAAGGCGAAAAATATTATTGGATTGGCGTCCGCGCTGAACCACGGCGCACAAAGTCCCGACTATAAATTTCCATTGAAATATCATGATGTCGACGAACTGATGAAACTTCCGGGAATAGGGCGCAAGACCGCGAATGTCGTTATGAACGTCTTGTGGGGCGCGCCAATGGTTGGCGTGGACACGCATGTATTCCGCCTTTCGCATCGATTCGGCTGGACAGATAAAAATGACAATACGCCCGATAAAGTCGAAAGAAAGCTATTAAAAATCGTGCCGAAAAAGTACCACGGCATGGTGAATCACGTTATGGTTTTGCATGGGCGGTATATCTGCAAAGCGCTGCGTCCCAAATGCGCCGATTGTCCCGTGGCAAGGTTTTGCGACGCGGCGGACAAGTCAATTCTTTGACATGAACAAATCTTTCGCATAGTCTCTCAGCATTACAAAGAAGTTCGGGCGAGAATTTACAAGCTCTAACAATTCGTTGTATTTCGTATTCGCCTGTTTATTGACATCCGAGAAAATCAGATGAGATCCGATTATAAAATAATCGTGATGTTCGGTCCAACTTTTGGAAAACGGATTTTTGACCTGTGCGGACACGCGCATAGAGTCGATTCCTTTGACCGCGGTCAATTCCGGTTTTGAAACCGACAGTATATACTTGGTATTTTTTTCCACTATTTATCTCTTATCTTCGCGTCGAATAGTTTCTCTGTTTCCGCAATTATTTTATTCTGCAAATCCAATAAATCCGTATCCGACATATTGGATGTCGGTTGGATTACTATCTCGAATGCGACGGATTTCTTTGCATTGCCCAAATCGAACACGTCGAAAACATTCGTGTCATAAATAATCGGATTGCTGTCTTTGATTGCTTTGACCATGTCATCCGGCGATACATTGTTATCCACAATAAATGCAAAATCGCGCGTGATTAATGGAAATTCAGGAAAGTCGTTAACCGATTTATGATTTGTGATTTTCGATTCGCGTGTCGCGGATAATTCCGGAATTACCTTTACATCGTCGACAATACCCAAAACCACGCGGGTCTTGATTCCGAATTTTTTTGCAATCATGGGATGAAGTTCGGCGAATTGCGCAAATGGCTTACCGGTAATGGTAATTTTACCGGCACGGAACGGATTGGCCCATTTTGGCGGATTATCATCATTGCTAATTGCTAATTTCTCATTGCTAATTAGCGCCAACAAATCTTCGCGGACATCATAGATTTCAACATTACGCCCATGTTTGGCGCCGATGTTCGGGCCTGCGATTCCTGTGCGTGCGATTACCAATTGCTGATGCTGTTCGTTCGGCATATCTCCGTCGAATACGGTGCCAAGTTCGAATAAATTAAGATTCGTTCGTTTAAAACGGTCGTTGTTTGCGATTATATCCAACATGTTTTGGATCAGCCCGTTCCGCGCGGTATCAAAGTTGGACACAATCGGATTCTTGATTTTGATATTCGGCCGATCGGATAAAAGCTTTTCCTTTTCAGAATCGCCGAAACCGTAAGATACGGACTCTGTAAGGCCCAACGCGGCCAAGCGCGATTTAATATTTATAATCTGGGATTTAATATTTGCAGACACGGATTCATGTTTTTTGCTTTTTATATTTTCATACCCATAAATTCTTATAAGCTCGGACACTATGTTTTCCGGAATCTCTACATCCACGCGCGCGGGCGTCGGAATCACAATCCAATTTTTGTCATTTATATTTACGGCAAATCCCAATTTTTCCAAAATTTCTTTCTGTACGCCGGGCGCCAAATCAATCCCGGTTTTCTTTTTGAATAAATCTGGAGAATAGGGGATACGGCGGGTTTCCGGCGGGTTTTCGCCCGCGACAAAACTTCCCACAATTTCGCCGCCGCATGCTTCCATAATTATTTCCGCGGCCATTGCAATGGCATCACCGGTGATTGTTGGGTTGATTCCACGCTCGTACCTATATGACGAATCGGTGGAAAGGCCCAAACGCTTCGCGGTTTTACGAATGCCGACCGGTTCGAAATACGCGGATTCCAAGATTATATTCTTCGTATTATCCGTGGTCATGCCGCGCGCGCCGCCGACAACGCCTGCAAGCGCAAGTATCCCGTCCGAATCGGCGATTACCAAATCAGTATCGATTAATTCGTGTTCGGCCCCGAATAAGTCTGTGAATTTTTCGCCAATGTCCGCATTCCGAATTATAATATCGCCATGGATTTCATCCGCGTCAAAGCAATGCATGGGTTGCCCAATGTCATAGCATATGTAATTCGTGGCATCTATCGCGGCGTTTTTCGGATTGCTTCCAATGGCGGAAAGGCGTCCGGCAATTGTCGGATTCGAAGGCGCCATATTTAATCCATGAATTTCGCAAAGGCGATACACCGGGCATGCGACGTTATTTTCGATTCGCGCTTTGCGCGTTCCGGATTTATCATTCGTAATTTTCAATTTTCCATTTTCAATTTTCAATTTCCCAATCCCTGCGGCGGCAAGGTCCCGCGCGATTCCAATGACGGCAAGATAGTCCGGGCGATTGGGCGTAATGCCCGCGTCGAAAACGGCGTCAGCGGTTTTTAATTGCGCGCCGATTTCGGAATTTTCCGGCAATTCGATAATCCCGCTGTGGTCGTCGGAAATCCCCAATTCTTGCGCGCTGCACATCATGCCATGCGATTCGATTCCCCTGATTTTCCCGGATTTGATAAGCATGTCGCCGATTTTGCATCCGGGCAGGGCAAGCGCAGAGATAAGGCCCGCGCGCACATTCGGCGCGCCGCATACGATTTGACGCGGTGTCGCTTCGCCGCAATCGACGGTCAGCTTGTGCAAATGAGTATCCGGGATTATTTCGCATTCAATCACGCGCGCCGCGACCGGCACGATTGGCACCGCGACGTCTTCGACTTCAAGCCCGATTTCCGTAAGCTTGTCCGCGATTTCAACGACGCCCGCATCCGTATCAAGATAATCTTTCAACCAATCATATGTCCATTTCATTGTAAAAACCTTTTTTTAGAATCCGTTTGCCTGCAGCCAGCGCACATCGCCTTTGAAAAATTCACGAAGGTCGGTAAGCCCGTATTTCATCATCGCAAGGCGGTCAAATCCGAACCCAAGCGCAAAGCCTTGATACTCATCCGGATCGACGCCGACATTTTTTAAAACATTCGGATGCACCATGCCCGCCCCGCCAAGCTCAAGCCATTTGCCGGGCAACCATTCTATATCGACTTCTAGTGAGGGTTCTGTGAATGGGAAAAAGCTTGGCCGAATGCGCATGTTGAATTCCCGGCCGAAAAACTTTTCCAAAAACACTTTGAAATCACCGACAAGGTCGGACAGCGTTATGTCTTTATCAATCCAAAGCAATTCTATTTGATGAAACATGGGCGAATGCGTCGCGTCCATATCGCGCCGATACGTCGGGCCTACGACGAACATCTTTATCGGCACACCGTCGGATTCCATTGCGCGGATTTGAACCGACGATGTTTGGGTGCGCAACAGATTTCCGGATTCCATAAAAAAAGTATCCTGCATATCGCGGGCGGGGTGGAAATCCGGCGTATTCAGCGCGGTAAAATTATGCCATTCGTCTTCGATTTCTGGCCCGGAATAAAATTTGTATCCCATGCCGGTCATGATTTCAGAAATCTCGGTCATATTTTGCGATAACGGATGAAGCTTGCCATAAACGTAAGGCGTAAGGCGTGAGGCGTGAGACGAATTTGCGGCGGCATCAAGCGCATTTTCCTTTAATTCAGCCAAAATTGAGAGGTCTTCAAGTTCAATTTGACGCAATTTGAACGCTTCGCGCAATTCTGTGTTTTCCAAGTTCAGAGCCGCCCGCGCATCATTGTCCAGATTCTTCATATCTTTAAGGCGAAGCGTCATAGTGCCGCTTTTGCCGAATGTCGCGGTATGAAGCGCCGTTAATTCTTCCAATGAATTTATATTCTTAATTTGTTCCAGCATTCTTGCTCCCTTTGGTCGCAGTGATAAGTAATAGGTGATAAGTGATAGGAAGTCTGATTCAAGTTCAACCTTCGTATCACTTATCACGAGCAAACGCGTCAGCGTTTGCGATATCACTTGTCACCAACAATAAAACCGCCGTTAGGCGGTTTTATTGTTGCATATAGAACGATAAACGCCAACGATTATTTCTTATCGTCCGTGATAAATCGTGCGGTTTTATTGTTGCATATAGAACGATAAACGCCAACGATTATTTCTTATCGTCCGTGATAAATCGTTTCGCCGCGTCTATCAATTTTGCGAAATTCGCGTCGTTCGCGTATGCCATTTCGGCCAAGACTTTGCGGTCAAGCGTGATGCCCGCCTTCTTTAAACCGTTCATGAATTGGCTGTACGTCATGCCCGCCGCGCGCACCGCCGCATTGATGCGGATAATCCAAAGGCTGCGAAATTCGCGCTTTTTATTCCGTCTGTCGCGGTATGCGTATTGCCCGGCCTTTTCGGTCTTTTCGCGCGCCGCGCGATATGTCGACGAATGACGGCCCAAATAACCTTTGGCCCGGTCAAGTATTTTCTTATGTTTTTGTTTTACGGTTGTCCCGCGTTTTACACGTGCCATTTTGCGCTCCTTATTTCTTCAAGCCATACGGCGCCATCAATTTGATTTGGTCCGTGTGATTATCGTTCATGTATGAAACCTTGCGTCCCTTGACATTGGCACGTTTGGTCTTTTTGCGCAAAAAGTGATTGTGTCCGGAAGAACCAGTTTTGATTTTCCCGGTGGCAGTCATTGAAAAGCGTTTTTTCACACTGCTGTTGGTTTTTAATTTTGGCATTTTTATACTCCTTTAGGTCCTTGGGGCTGCCTTGGCCACTTTGGACAGGGGGTATTATGGCATGAAAATCTTATAAATCAAGAAAAAGTTGCAATCATGGCATAATTGTTTAATATCGTGTTTGTGGCAAGTAAATCAACGACTTTTAAAGTAACTTCGCGCGTCAAAGAAATCGTTCGCGCCAGCGTTACCGCGTGCATTTTGCCGATTTTCTTTCTTTACATCTTTTTGGGCAAGCCGGATTACAAAATAATGCGCGCCGCAACCGGCATAGTCGTGCCGGTCGCCCGAACCTTGGGCGATATTGTCACTTGGCCGGTGCGCGCGGTCGGGCATTTGGCCAAAAATGTGGGCGAGCATTCGCGCGCCCTGGAAGAAAACCGGAAATTGAGGGCTCAATTGGATGCAGCATTGGCGTCGCAAAATGAATGCGTGACAATTATGGCCGAGAATCAGCGTTTGACGGGCATATTGGATTTTGCCAAGGCACGCCCCCAGAAAACCACTTTATCGCGTGTAATGCTTGAAAACAATGCATTCCGGGCGGCGACAATTATCATAGACAAAGGCGAAACATCTGGAATCGGCGAAGGCCAGGTCGCGTTATCGACCGACGGCTATATGGTTGGGATTGTCGTCGACGTAAATTCCATATCTTCGCGCGTTCGAACGCTGAACGACGCCAAATCCAACATCCCGGTGCGGGTAACCGGCACGGGAGTGTACGGATTCCTTCGCGGCACGGGCACCAATCACCCCGTATTTGAATTTTTCAGCGACCAAGAGTTCAAACCCGGCATCGGCATCCGGCTTGTCACGTCTGGCATACGCGGGAATATTCCGGACGATATACCCGTCGGCACGGTCATATCCGACACAGTTGGCGACGTGCGCGTACGGCTTGGGCGCCCGGGTTCATCCGTGCACGAAGTAGTCGTGTTGGGATTCGACGGAAAGGGGGGATACAAAAACTAACAACTAACAACTAACAACTAACAACTGATACGTTTAAAAACACGTTATCATTTGTACATGAAAATCGAATTTTCTAGTTGTTAGTTGTTAGTTGTTAGTTGTTAGTTAACATGAAACAACTAAAAATCATTTTCAACGCCATATTCCCATTTGCCATAACGCTTGTCTTTTGGCGGTTGTCGACGCCTTTTTGGAATCCGTGCGGAATTTTGGCGATGATTCCGATATTTTATTATTCGTTTATATCTCCGCGTTCGGGGTTTCTTCCGTTCGCGCTTTTTATATGTTTTCTTATCGATTATAACTTTGATACGATGCTGTTCTGGACATCGATGTTCGCAATCACATATTCGGCGAATTATTTCCAAACGGTGCTGCGGGTCGCGGTCACACGAGAATCCGGCCTTTGGTCGTTTGCGGCGTTTATGGGCGCGTGCCTTGTCATTTTGGGAATCGCCGCGTTCTTTACGACTTGGGCATTTACCGCATTGGGACAGATGATATGGATTTGGGCGCTTACAGTAATGGGATATTTTGGGTGGATAAAACTAGGAGCTAAGCTAACTAACAACTAACAACTAACAACTAACAACTGATTCGTCATAAGCACGTCATCATTTGTATATGAAAATTGAATTTTCTAGTTGATAGCTGTTAGTTGTTAGTTGTTAGTTATAACATTGTTCGATAAACAAATCGCTTTGACTTTTGACAGACGCGCCGCACTGGTTGTAACAGGCGGCGTGATTTTGACGTCCGTTTTGGTGCTTCGCATGCTTCAGCTTCAGGTTTTTCAACATAAGACTTACAAGCGCATGTCCGAAAACAACGCGACGCGCGTACGCGTCAATCTTCCGGAACGGGGACGCATACTGTCCGTCACCGGAACCTCGCTTGCCATGGATACCGCCGTGTACAGGATATACGTAATCCCGTCCGAAGCGGAAGACCTGGAAGGCCTTTTGGGTGCGGTCGCGCGCGAATTGTCATTAAAGCCGAAAGAATTAGAACGAATAAATGCAAGAATAAAAAAACAGCGCAGCTTTCAACCGGTAATAATCCGCGAGACCGCATCTTGGGAGCAATTGGCAAATCTTCGCGCGAACAACCTTGCGGGATTATACATAGAGCCCGGCTTTTTACGAAGATACCCGGGCGAAGGCATGGCGTCGCATGTAATCGGATTTGTCGGCGATGCGGAACTTGCCGATATGGGCAAACGCATCTTGGATACAAGTCCCTTTTTGATGACAGGCATGGCGGGTTTAGAGAAAACTTATAACGACACTCTGTCCGGCACGCCGGGGCAAAGCGTGGCCCAGGTCGACGCGCTTGGCCGCGTTACCGGCATAGACGCGACGCGGGGGATAATGGCCGTTCCCGGAAAAAACCTGAACACCACATTGCATGAGGATATTCAAAAAAAACTTGAATCGGGTCTATCCGCGCATATGGCCGGATGCGGCGTCGCGCTTGAAATAGACACCGGTAATATTCTCGCAATGGCAAGCCTGCCCGGATTCGACCCGAATTTATTTCGCGGCGGGGACGCCGCCGCAACTTTTGCCGAATTGCGGAAAAACCCGCTGAAGCCGTTTATGAACCGCGCACTCGAAGGATTGTATCCGCCCGGTTCTACGTTTAAAATCGTGGTCGCGTTGGCCGCGTTAGAGGCTGGCGCGGTGACTCCCTCTGAAAAGATACTCTGTCCCGGATATTGGGAATACGGCAAGCATATGTATCATTGCTGGGAGAAAAAGGGTCACGGGTGGGAAACGCTTGAAGACGCGATTGCGCACTCTTGCGACATTTATTTTTATCAGCTGTCGCTTCGCATCGGCATAGACGCAATACGCAATATGGCGCTTCGCTTGGGGTTGGGGGGGATGCAACTTGGCGGGACTTTACGCGAAATGGCGGGCGTAATTCCCGACCGCGCGTGGAAGGAAAAAAACATAGGCGCGCGCTGGCAGCACGGGGACACCATAATATCCGGCATCGGCCAGGGATTTATTTTATCAAACTGTCTTCAATTATGCACGATGACGGCGCGCGCGGTGTCAAATAAATTGATAATGCCAAAGCTTATCATAAAAGAAAAAGAAAAATTCGAATCATTGGGATTGCAAGAAAAAAACATTAAAATCGTAACCGACGGATTAAAAAGGGTTATGGAGGCCGGCGGCACCGCGGCGGGCTCTGCCATAAATGTCAACGGCATGCGAATGGGCGGAAAAACCGGCACTTCCCAGGTTCGAAGAATATCCGAGGCCGAGCGCGCAGCAGGAATAAGAACCGGCGAAGGATTGCCGCGTCATCTGCGCAATCATGGTCTTTTTGTAGGCTATGCGCCGGTCGACCGTCCGAAATATGCAATCGCCACGATTATCGAACACGGCGGCTCATCCGGCCCGGCGGCGCAAGTCGCCGCCGCAACAATGAAAGAGTTATTGAAATAATGTCACGACAAGTACGCGTTTCAAAATCGCAAAATATGACTTTCGCGGAAAGGCTTCGCCTTTTCGGATGGCCGCTTTTTGCAATCATGTGCATAATACTTGTGCTAAGCGTCGTAACGCTATATTCCGCGGGTACTGTTCCTTGCGCAAATGCGTCCGAGCCTTGCGAATTCTTCGGCGCATGGCGCCCGTACGCATTGTCTCAGCTTTCAAAAATCGGACTTGGGTTGATACTTTTCTTTTTCGTCGCGTTTTCGGATATAAAAATATGGCTGAAGTCTTCTTATGCGATTTACGGCGCGGCGCTTGTCCTTGTAATACTTGTAACATTTGTCGGGCATACCGGCATGGGGGCCACACGGTGGCTGAACCTTGGGTTTATACACATCCAACCGTCGGAGCTTATAAAGATTGCTTTAATCATGGGGCTTGCCCAATATTTTGCATGGATGAATTCTACGGATTTGGAAAAGACCAAGAATTATCTTATTCCAATGGCAATGATAGCGGTGCCGTTTTTGATGATTGTGGCGCAACCGGATTTGGGCACCGCGTTGTCGTTATTGTTTATTGCGGCGGGATTTTTCTTTATCGTCGGCATGCCAAGACGGCTGTTTATAATCGGCGGCGTTCTTGCGACATTGGCGCTCCCGGTTGCGTGGTTCGGCGGCCTTCACGATTATCAGCGCGAAAGGATTCTTACATTCGTAAGCCCCGGCCGCGACCTTCAGGGAAGCGGGTACCAGATTAATCAGGCAAAGATAGCATTCGGTTCCGGCGGCGTTATCGGCAAAGGATATTTATCCGGCACTCAGTCGCATTTGAAATTCTTGCCGGAAAAGCACACCGATTTTATATTCACGATGTTCGGCGAAGAGCTTGGGTTTATAGGCGGATTCGTTCTGATACTGCTTTATTCGATTGCGACCGGAATTATGTTTTGGTACGCGAAAAAAATGCGCAATCGATTCGGGCAATTGTTGGTCTTCGGTTTTATGTTGAATTTCTTTGTTTATTACTTTATAAATGTCGCTATGGTTCTTGGATTGATGCCGACGGTCGGCGTGCCGCTTCCGCTTATGAGTTTCGGCGGGTCAAGTTTATTATCGCTTATGTTCGGCTTTGCATTGGTCCAAAACGCGCATATTAATAGGAATCAGCAACTGTCTGCACATGGCGGGTAGCTCCGAAGTAGTAAGTAATAAGTAGTAAGGAAAAAGTTTTATGAAAGAAAGCATCGTGATTTTAAAAAGTGAGGCTTTCGCGGATAGAATTTTTAAACTACACAAATACTTATGCGAAACGAAGAAAGATTTTGTTGCGTCAAAACAAATTCTTCGATCTGGAACAAGCATTGGAGCAAATCTTGCAGAAGCAAAATATGCAAGCTCTAGGAAAGACTTTTTATCAAAAAACACTATTGCTTTAAAAGAATGTTCGGAAACATTGTTTTGGCTGAAAAAATTAAAAAATAGTGATATTTTGACACAAGAACAATTTGATAGCATGCATAAGGATTGCGAAGAACTGGTAAAACTTCTTACAAGGATAACAAAAACACTAAAGGCTGAGTAAGTATTTACTACTTACTACTTATTACTTACTACTTCAAGGAACGCGTAATGAATCTGTTAATCGTCGAATCCCCCGCAAAAGCAAAAACAATCGAAAAATATCTGGGCAAAGATTGGCGGGTTGTGGCATCTGTCGGACACGTGCGCGACTTGGTGCCCGAAGACGGAAGCGTCGATGTCGACAAAGACTTTGAAATGAAATGGCAGATTATGCCGGGCAAAGAAAAGCATATCAAAACCATAACCGACGAATTAAAGAAAGCCGACGCGCTGTACCTTGCAACCGACCCGGACCGCGAGGGCGAGGCGATAAGCTGGCACATCTTCGACATACTGAATTCAAAAAAAGCATTGGCGGGAAAACCTGTTTACCGCGTTGTCTTTCATGAAATCACCAAAAACGCCGTGCAAAACGCAATTGCGAATCCGCGCGAAATCGACCAGAATTTGGTCGATGCTTATCTTGTTCGGCGCGCGTTGGATTATTTAATCGGGTTTAAACTATCGCCCGTGTTATGGCGGCGGAATCTTGGCAAATCCGCCGGCCGCGTCCAATCCGTCGCGGTCGCATTGGTCGTAGAGCGCGAGCGTGAAATCGAAAAATTCAAACCGGTGGAATACTGGTCGCTTGACGCGATGTGCGCATTTATGAAAAGCGAATTCAAAGCGCGCCTGACGCAATTCAACGGCGAAAAAATCGAAAAGCTAAGCATTAATAACAACGACGACATGCAAAAGATTTTGGCGGGATTGGGACAACCGATAATCAAAGCCGAAGTAATATCGGTTGAAAAGAAAAAGACCTCGCGGCGGCCGGCGGCGCCGTTTACGACATCCACGCTTCAACAAGAAGCGGCGCGAAAGCTGTATTTTTCTTCAAAAAAAACAATGTCGGTCGCGCAAAAATTGTACGAGCAGGGATTCATAACATACATGCGAACGGACGCGACGAATCTCTCCAATGACGCGGTGTCAAGCATCCGCGGCTTTATCAATGATAAATACGGCGACAAATTTTTGCCGAAATCGCCGATTCTTTATGCCACAAAATCCAAAAACGCACAAGAAGCGCACGAAGCAATCCGCCCGACGGATGTATCCAAAGTCGGCGCGCTTGACGGCGACGAGTACAAGCTTTATGACCTTATCTGGAAGCGCACGGTCGCATGCCAAATGACGAATGCGGAATTCGATTCTGTTGTTGTCGATATCAAGGCCAAATCGGCAATCTTTCATGCGGTTGGAACCACGCGCACATTCGACGGATTTATGAAGGTGTATATCGAAGACATTGACGATAAGGACGACGATAACGACGGTGAAACAAAACTGCCCCCGCTCTCTGTCGGCGATGCGATTGATATTACGGAATTATTACCGGAACAACATTTTACCGCGCCTCCGCCAAGATATTCCGAAGCGTCATTGGTAAAAAAACTTGAAGAGCTTGGCATCGGGCGTCCGTCGACGTATGCGACGATTATGTCCACAATCGTCGACCGCGAATACGTCACGATTAATAACAAGCGATTTTTCCCGTCGCCTTCGGGTTGGTTGGTCGCGGCTTTCTTGGCGCGATATTTCGCAGACATAATCGCGGTTGATTTCACGGCCAAAACCGAAGACACTTTGGACGATGTTTCGAATGGGGAACAAAAACGGTTAAGCGCGCTGACCTCTTTCTGGCAACCGTTCAGCACGATTTTGAACAACGCCAAAGATGTGCCTACACCCGAAATTATGGACGAAATAAACAAGTCGTTATTCGCCCACCTTTTCCCAGACGACAACAACAATTGCCCGGAATGCGGCGTTGGCAAATTGGGCCTTAAAGTATCGCGTTTCGGCGCATTCCTCGGATGCGGAAATTATCCGAAATGCAAATATACAAAACACTTAAGCGCGACCGACAACGCAAGTAATAATGAAGGCAACGACAACACCCCCGCCAACAACAATTCCGCAGATTTGGGCGAAGATATCAAATTCCTTGTCGGGCGATTCGGCCCTTATGTGCAATCTGGTTCTGGCAAAGACGCCAAACGCGCCGCCGCAAAGAAATACTCAGCCGAAACAATCACGCTTGAAATCGCCAAAGAATTATTGGCCGCGGACAAAGCGGCCCGGGTCGAGCCATTAGAACTCGGCAAAAATCCCGCGACAGACAAAATGATTTATTATTATCCAACGGGGCGTTATGGGGCATATATTTCAAGCAACAAAGTGAATGTCAGCGTGAAAGAACAACCGTCGCTTGATGCCGCCGCGGAACTTATCAACAATAAAAAGCCTGCCGCAAAACGCGCATGGGGCAAAAAGAAATAAATGAAAAATCTTCTTGTCTTTTTGCATGGGTTCGGATTCGATAAAAACAACAATTCGGATTTTATATCAAATCTTGCGACG
Organism: Alphaproteobacteria bacterium; assembly: GCA_009782725.1. GTDB lineage: Bacteria > Pseudomonadota > Alphaproteobacteria > Rs-D84 > Rs-D84 > WRCC01. The sequence goes on from WRIM01000001.1 coordinate 19,812, forward strand.
GAATTGAACGCAGATATATTGGCATTGGATGCTCCGTTTGAATCCGGTCGCGCGTATGGCGGATTCGCATGGTATCCGATAACGCCTGACACGCACGAATATATTCTTGGCGACGAATTCAACCATTCTGTTGAATTTATAAAATCCGAAATTGATAAATATTTGCGCGAACACGACATGACTTGGAATGATGTTATTTTAACCGGCCGGTCCCAAGGCGCGTTTATGGCGATGTATTTGGCGCTTACCGAAATCGTTCAAACCCGCGGAATCATTAGTCTGTGCGGACATGATTGCAATGGGTTATTGGAAAAAAACGTGAAAAACAAATCCGTACCCATACTATTTTGCAGTGCGGAATTCGAAGACGCCAATCGACTTGCATACCATACCGATAAAATTTTGGGCGACGCCGGCGCGAACATTCTAAGCATAATCCTATCCAATTCTGACCATGATAATTTATCCATAAATGCCATACCCGATGTGGTCGCAGCGGCCCGCAAAATGGGCATTATATAATTATTTGCTAAACACAAATTCGCGGTTTATAATCCATGACATGGCCGGATATTCCAACAACTTTAATGACGAATTGCGCGCGCGATTGTCCATTGTGGATATCGTGGGCAAACGCGTTCCGTTGATTAAAAAAGGCCAGAATTTCTGGGGATGCTGCCCCTTTCATAATGAAAAAACGCCAAGCTTTTCGGTGAACGAGCAAAAGGGATTCTATCACTGTTTCGGATGCGGCGAGCATGGCGATATCATATCATTCCTTATGAAATCTCAAAATATGCAATATATCGACGCGATACGCGAGCTTGCCAATATGGCCGGGCTTAAAATGCCGGATTACAAGCCGAAAACCCCGGAACAAACCGCGCGCGAACAAACATACGTCGAAATTATGACCGGGGCCGCGCGCGCATACGCCGCCGCATTATTTTCACCCGCAGGCGCATCCGCATTGGAATATATAAAGAAACGCGGATTTTCGATTGATGTTATAAAACGCTATGGACTGGGCTATGCGCCAGGTGCAAACGTTATCGCTTCGAAATTTTCAAATCAGAAACTTGTCAATTTACTCTCGACGGGATTGGTGCGCGAAAGCACGCGCGGCGGTTCTCCGTACGATTTCTTCCGCGACAGATTGATGTTCCCCATATTTAATCCGAATGGTCAGGTTATTGCGTTTTCTGGGCGAAGCCTTGACGGGTCAGAGCCTAAATACATAAACACAACGGATACCGAATTATTTCATAAACGTCGCACCGTATTCGGTTTAAACTTTGCGCGCGACGCGATTTATAAAGCAAATCGAAGCATTGTCGTCGAAGGCCAAATCGACGTAATTCAAATGCAGACGCATGGATTTCCCGAAACGGTCGCGCCGCTTGGCACTGCATTGACTGAAGAGCATTTGCAGATTTTATGCAAATCGAACCGCAATATCACATTTTGTTTCGACGGCGACACAGCTGGACAAAAGGCCGCCGCGCGCGCGCTGGACATAATCGCGCCGCTAATCCGCGATACGTCCGATATACGGTTTGCGTTTATGCCCGCGGGCTCTGACCCCGACGATATTTTGCGAAGGGCTAACGGCACCGCCGCCATGAAAAAAATTATCGACGATTCTTTGCCGCTTATGGGCGAAGACGGGTTTTTATGGAAATTTTTAAATTCTAATTTTAATACGCGGACGCCTAATGGCAAGGTTTTGGCCGAAAAATGGGCTGATAAGTGGTTGGAAAAAATAACCGATTTGAAACTTCGGGAAATGTTCAAAACTGAAATCAATAATATGATGTGGATTTGTTGGAAAAAAATAAAATCTAAAAAAGACATGGAAAGCGACGCTGCGCGCAAGATTGTGGTGCCGCATGTCGACGCACGCACGCAAAAAACATTATCCGAAATCGCGGCCGCATGCCCGGAATTGATAGAAAAACACGCAGAGTTTTTGGCAAAAACCGGGATGAATTTTAACGATTCGCCAATCGCCAATAACCAAGTGCCAATGACATCCGCGGATGCGGAAAAATTCATCGTGTCGTTAAAGTTGAAAAATTATTTGGAAAATCTGACCCGCGATAAAAAAGAATTGATGTCAAAAATGCTGAACTCGGCAGAATCCGCGGACGGGACAATATCGGAAAAAATAAAATTCATCGATTCGGAAATAAAG
>WRIM01000002.1 GCA_009782725.1 Alphaproteobacteria bacterium
TCTGTCGGACGATGTGAATGGGTGCGGGGGTCAGCTTTTCTTTCGCCTTGTCCAGATATATCGCAAATCCTTTCAGCCCGTCGACAGAATGAAATTCTTTCGTTTTCTTTTCTGCGCCGCGAAGATCTTCGAAAATAATTTTTACGTTCGCGTTTAAATAAGATTGCTCGCGCAGCCAGGTTTCAACCGTATCGGCATTAAATTCCGTGAATGTAAACGTATCCGGCGACGGCAAGAAAGTAACCTCGGTCCCGTGCCTATCCCCGGCATTTTCATTCAAAACGGTAAGTTCTGTCGCGGGGCATCCCCCAACAAACTTCATCATGACTTCTTTGCCGTCGCGCCAAATGCGCAATTCCAACCAAGTGGACAACGCGTTCACAACCGACACGCCGACGCCGTGAAGACCGCCTGAAACCTTGTACGCGCCGGAACCTTCGTTGTCGAATTTGCCGCCCGCGTGAAGCTCGCACATAATTAATTCGGCGGCGCTTCGCCCGGTTTCTTTATTGATTGCAAACGGAATTCCGCGGCCGTTATCGCGGATAGTGGCCGACCCGTCCGCGTTCAAAGACACATAAACTTCGTCCGCATAGCCCGCCATAGCCTCGTCGATACTGTTGTTCACGACTTCGTAAATCATGTGATGAAGACCAGACCCGTCGCCCACGTCGCCGATATACATTCCGGGGCGTTTTTTCACGGCGTCAAGACCCTTTAAAACTTTAATCGAATCTGCTGAATATTCATTGTTAACTGACATAAAATTATCCTTTTAAATTTGCCATTAATTTGCCCTGAAAATATAGCAATTTTCGGGCTTTTTAGCAAGAAAATAATACCGAAAAAACCAATGAAAAATCGACCTGAAAAATCAAATGATTTTTCTATTTTTGGCCGGCTTGCGGGTGATTTTGGGTGCGTAGTGTATTGAACATACATGAGCACCCAAAATCACCCGCAATGCGGTTCGGAAAGGGAAATTAAAAAGCCGGGAAATGGTTACGATAGAGCAGACGTAATCTGATCCTGCATTTCAAAGGTGCCAAATACCACCCATGCAATAACAACGGACACTAAAATAATTCCGAAACTGTTCATAAAGCTTGAAAGCTGTTCCATGCGGCGGATAGAGTTATCAAGATAATCACCCGCGATTTTATTAAGATTCTGGTCGAATCCGGTCATGTCCGCATAGATGACCAAATCGCCGATAATATCCGAATTGGGAAAATTCGCGCCGGTGCTGGCTAAAGCAGTGCCAAGGTTTTCGCCGTTCGTAATGAATTTATTCGTCTTTTCCAAAATATTTTTCAGATATTTTCCGGAATTGTCACTCAAGGTTTTGATTGCGACCGGAAGGCTTCCGCCCGCGGACACCATTGCGGCCAAAGACATCATCCAACTGACCGACACGGAAATCTTATACATAGACCAAGGCGGCAGCGCATCGAACCATACGCGAATTCGTCCCGACCAATTCGCAAAAGAATACCAAACAAGTATAACTATGCCAACAAACCCGATTAATACAAGCGGCCAATAAAGATTAGAAAATTCCGACACCGCGATTAACGACGCCGCAACGCCGCGCCATTGCACGTTGCCGCCTGCGGCTTCGGCCAACGGCGGCACAAGATATAATCCGACCGCGATTATAATTACAAAGGTCAGCGCGAAAAGAAACATCGGATACATAACCGCGTCCCTCATCGCGGATTTGATTTTTTGAATGCCTTCGCCTACGCGCACGACGTTAAGAAGTGCGACGGATAACTTCGACACGTCGCCGACGGATAACATCAAAGCCTCGTCCACCGGAACCCAAGCGCGAACGGCGTCCGGGAAAGACATTCCGCGCTCTAAATTCGCCTGCCATGATTTTAATACTATTGCAAACGGCTCGTCCGGTTTTTTGCCGGATTTTGATTCCACCGCCCAGATTCTGTCCAGCGCATCCATTAATGTAAAATCATTGCGTAAAAGCGATGCAAGTTTGCGATAAACCTCCATCCGCTTTGCATTCTGCAAACGGAACATCAGCTTTGCATAAAAAAGGTCAAGTTTTGTCGCCATGATTTATGAATTATGAAGTATGAAGTATGAAGTATGAAATTGGGGGAGTCTTTCATAATTCATACTTCATAATTCATAAATTAATATATCCCAATTTGGTCGAGAAGCCCTACCCACCTTTCCAACTCCGACGGGTCGATAAGGCCGCGCAACATTAATTCCACCGCGGATTCTTTCAATGTCCGCCCGTCAAGCTCTTCCATCCAATATTTTACCGCCGATTGGGTATCGCCGGAAAGCGCGCGGTTCAAGAATTCATTATCGGTTATTATAATCTCTCCGGCTTTAATTCTTCCTAAGAATCCTTTCTTATCGCAAAATTCGCATCCGACATGGCTTCGGACAAAGCATTGCCTTGCTCCGATTTCGCCGAATGCTTCGATTACGCGCGCGCGCGCCGGATGATCGGGATGAGATAACAAAGGCTCTTTGCATTTGGGGCAAAGCGTGCGGAACAAACGCATGGATACCAATCCGCGCATCATCGTTTCGTCTTTTAACTTGAACGATTCGACGCCCATGTCAAGAAGACGCGTCAATGCCGCCATTGCGGAATTCGCGTGAAGCGTCGTCCATATCGCGTTGCCCGACAGCGCGCCTTTGACCGTCAATTGCGCGGCCGAAAGCGTGCGTATTTCACCAACCATAAGCGCGTCGGGGTCGGAACGAAGCGCGGATGCAAGCGCTTCGGTAAATTTTTCTTCGCGCTGTTCTTCGCTTGTCGCGTTCGTTACCGGAATTTGGCGCGCGCCGAAAATTTTTCTTTCCGCCGGGTCTTCCACGGTTATTAAATTCCGTTCGTAATCATGCTCTTTCAGCATCAAAGACATATTGTGGAAAAGCGTTGTTGATTTACCGCTTCCCGTTGGCCCCGCAACGACGACAAGCCCGGTCGGGAACATCCGCATGCGCATAAGAAGCTTTTGCTCGTATTCCGAAAATTCTTGCTCGGTCTTTATCCCTTCAGACGGATTATCGTAAAGCAACCGCATAACGACATAGCGCGACCCGAACGCTATCGGATTAAACTGCATGCGTATGCCCATGACGCCGGACGGAAGATAAAGGTCGCGCGTCCCGCGCAGCGGCGTCCGCCCGTCTTTCTGGGCGGATTGATATTCATTCTGGGCATAGTTGGAATTGGATTGGTCGGCGGATGCGAATGCGGCGCGAACGAATGATTCGCCCCACCCGGAATTATATTCCAAAACCGTCTGCATGCTTCCGTCGATTCTGAAATACACGGTCGTTTGGTCTGCTACCTCTATATGCACGTCGGACACTTTCATCGCGGCCGCTTTGGCGATTATGTCGACAAAGTCCTTTTGCATCTGATTGTCGTAATCAAGACGCGAGCGCGTGATTCCGCCGGAAATCTTTAATTCTTGGGTTTTGTATATGTTGGAAAGAAGGCCAAGGTCGGAATAAAAAGGCTCTAATCTCGGGCGATTTTCCTTGCGTATAAGCTCCAAGAACGCCAAAACGCGCCCGTCGTAACGATGAGTGCGCGATATTATAGTCTCTCCGCTTGAAAAATACGCTAACAAGTTTTGCGTTTCTTTCGATACCTCTAGCTCGCCCAATGTGGCGGTGAGCAGCTTGTTGTTATTGGAAAACAAGTATTCGATTATGTCCTTGCTTTCCGCGTTTTCCAAACCGGGCGGCAAAGACCCGCGCGCAGTCGCGGCCCCCGTATCTTCTGAATAAATGCGTTCTAACTCTGCCACACTAAAAACCTTCGGTTTTTAGATAATAGATACTAGATAGCAACATCAAACCAGCATATCTAATATCTAGTATCTATTATCTAGTATCTATATTTCCCACATTCAAACTTTCCGCAACGCCGTCGCGCATGAATACTATGCCGTCGTCAAGAGATATGGATTTGACGTCGTATCCGTCGATTTGACGGCCGACTACTACGCGCTTGCGCTGACCTGTTTTTAAATCCTCGACCGTCGCTTGCAACTGCCTTCCCGCGCCAACAATGTCGATAAGGCGATAACGTTGCGATATATGAAGCGTAGGCGCGGCTTCTTCTTCGGCCTGGGCCGCGGCCGCTGTGGCTGTTGCCGCTTCGCGCGGTGCCGCGCGTGCTTCGGCTTTTAATTTATCGATTTGTTCTTGAAGCGTTTCTTTTTCACGCTCTAACCGCGTGTTTAATGTCTCGAGCCTTTCGATTTCGGCGGCGCTTTTATTTTCGACGCTGTCCGCGCGGATTCTTTGCTGTTCTATCGCCATGCGGTCAAGCTCTAACATTATCTGAGCTTTTTCCTTTTCCAATTGAAGAAGTACTTTCTCTTGCTCTAAATCCGCGATTTGCATAAATACAGGACGCGTTTCTTCCGCGACTATATCAACTTCCATTTCTGCCATGGCCGGCATTGCGAACGCAAGCGCCGCAAATAACGAGCAACGAATAACGAATAACGAATAACGATTATTTAACATATATCTTCACCTCATAGTTCCAGGTTCTGTCCCGCGCAGTCCACCGAATGGATGTAAGCGCGACGGCGTAATAGTCTTCGAATATTTTAACAAATTCGTCCGGGGTTAATTTCGACACGGCGGACACAAGCACGACATTGACGCTTTCCGTCGAACCGTTCGGCCCGGCAACGGTTTCAATCGCGGGACGTACGTCGACCGCGGCCCCCATAAGCTGAAACGTCGAATTTATATTCCGCACGGCGGCGTCAATCGGAAAATCGGAAAGGCGCGATTCTGTCGGAATGCTTTGCAATTGCATGCTCAGCACGATGTCGGAATCCGAATTCTCGATGACTTCGACGCCGGGCATGCGCGTCGCAACAAAGTCATACACGTCGATAATGGTGCCGAACGTCCGGTGCAATTGCGCGGTGGCGACACCCTCGCCGCATTCCGCATAAGACTGGTTCCAGCCGGGCACAACCTGCATCAAATGGATAATCGCGGCATAGCAAAGATTCGCGCGGTCATGCATATCGGGCAAAGCATCGAACGGCATTTCAATTGGCTTTGCCGCGCGACCAGTGGTGTCGACAAGCATTCTGTCTTGCTCGGCCAGACGGCGTTTGTAATTTTCAATCGCCTCGACATCAAATTTTTCGGACTTGCCGTTTATCTTTATCATTCTCAGCATTGGCGCGCGAAACATATAAATCGCGCCGACAAGAAATATGATGATAAGAAGAATCGATAATATCCACCCGCCCAAATTGCTGACCGGATGCATGCTTTGCTTGGCTTCTCCGGTGACCGTCTCGTTAATCAGCTTTTCTTCCGCGCGCGGCGCAAGCCATGCCGCCGGAGAAACCAAAAGTCCCCAATCCGGCAATGCGGCGAATTCTTCGTATGCCTGTTTGGCCTCATCCTCGCCCCCGTAAAGTTTATCGGCGATTATGATATTATTTCGCACGGCGACAAGGTAAATTCCTTGTTTAACCGAAAAAGCGGCAAGAAAACTGTTGTATTCGGAAAACGCTTCGACAACTTCGGCGGCGGCGGAAGGCATGCGGCGATTGTGACCCATGCTCATGCTTCCGATACCTATCATGCCGCGAAAATCTGTAAAATATTTGATTCGGCCGGGAACGTTTTTAGAAAGTTTATTCGCAAAAACCCGGGCGTTTACGCCCAATCCAACCGGCTGCCAGAAAAGGCCGGTCGCGTACTTTTTCCGCTCAATAGTGATTACTTGTTGCACTAAAATTCTCGTTCCTTAATCCCAATGAATAAATTATAGCACAATAAAACGAATCGTGGCTAGTGATAAATGTCGGCTTCGCCGACAGAGTAATGCTCGCTGCGCTCGCAGAGTAAGAGAGTTAAAGATTAGGAGCGCAACATAATCTCTTACTCTTCTACTCTGCGCGCAAAGCGCGTTACTCTCTTACTCTAAAAAATAAAAACCGCGGGGCTCGCCCGCGGTTTTTATTTTTTCTTGAACCCCTGTTTCGCCTTGAACTTTGGCTTATCAGGGTCGACAAGGACGATTTGCTTGCCCCGGCGGATTTGTTTGATATTTCCGCGTTTTTTCCATGCCTTGATAGATGATAAGAATTTCATAACTTTAACCTTTGTTTTTAATGCCACGGCATTTTAACGACTTTTAATAAAAAAGCAAGTTTTTATTCTAAAAACGCTTCCGCCAGGATTCTATCGACTTCCGTCCTGTTCAGCCCAGCTTGGGTCAAGAACTGAATCTGCCCCTCTGTGCCCCTATAAATGCCCGCAGAATGGCGGGCCTCTATCGGCACGTTTGCGATTCTTTGATTCGGCGACATTTTTATGTGTTTTATATCTGGCGCGCACATCGCGGCAAAAGATATGTCGGATTTGCATCCGGGGCAATTTCCCATAATTTTTGCGCTTCCCGATAAATCGGTGGATGTTTTACTTTGGGCCAAAACACGATTTTGAACAAAAACACCGGTATTTTGCGCCAAATGGTCTGCAAAAACATTGAATTTCAGCGTCGATTCATTCAAAAACACAAAATTGCCATTTATTTCGGAATTTTCCCCGGCGTTTTCGATAAAAACATTCAAAAAAGCCGGCTTTTTTACATTTAATTTTGCAGTTATAAAAATCTGTGAATCTTCCGCAGAATTTATAATTTTAATTTCTTGTTCGCCGGCAATTTCCCCGATATATATGATATGCACCGGCAAATCGGTTTTTTCATGAATATTTATTTGAGCATTATTATTTGAACTTTGAACTTTGCACTTTGAACTTTGTTCTGACAAATCCGCGCGAAATTCGCCGTCGGCAAATACGATTGTCCGCGCAGGAAAGGTCTTTACATTAAATTTTTCCCATAGATATGACATTAGATAATAGATAATAGATAATAGATACTAGATAGTCAAATTTTTATTGAACATTTATCTATTATCTAGTATCTAATATCTATTATCTGAAAACGGAGTTTGTTCATGGGATTCAATTGCGGCATCGTGGGATTGCCAAACGTCGGGAAATCGACGCTTTTTAACGCGCTTACGACATCTGCGGCGGCGGATGCGCAAAACTATCCGTTTTGCACCATAGAGCCGAATACCGGCCGCGTGGTCGTGCCGGATGATACTTTGTTAAAACTTGCCGCCGTTGCAAAATCCGCGAAAATTATTCCGACCCAATTGGAAATCGTGGATATCGCCGGATTGGTCAAAGGCGCGTCGGCGGGCGAGGGTCTTGGCAATAAATTCTTGGGCCATATTCAGGCTACGGACGCAATCATTCATCTTGTGCGATGCTTTGAGAACGACGATATAACGCATGTGTCGGGGCGCATAGACCCGTTGGACGATATTGCGACGATTGATACAGAGCTTATGCTTGCCGACCTTGAGTCATTGGAAAAACAAATTGCGAATTTGATAAAGAAAGCGCGCGGATTGGATAAAGACGCAATCAAAGCTTTGGAAGTGGCCGAGAAGATAAAATCCGGACTTGAAAACGGCACGCCCGTGCGCGAATACGCGGCGGCCAAAGACGAAGCGGCGATTGTAAAACAATTCAGCCTGCTTACCCATAAACCCGTAATATATGTATGCAACGTGGACGAAGCATCCGCCGCAACCGGCAACGAATTCTCCGCGCGCGTCGTTGAGAAATATTCTGAAACGGCGCCGGTGTTAATAATCTCAAGCAAGATAGAGCAAGAAATATCTTTATTGACCGACGCGTCCGAACGCGCGATGTTTTTAACCGATTTGGGACTTTCCGAATCCGGATTGGACAAAGTAATTCGCGCGGGATACAAAATGTTGGGGCTTCAAACATTTTATACTGTCGGGCCAAAGGAAGCACACGCATGGACAATTACGACCGGAATGACGGCGCCACAGGCGGCCGGTAAAATCCATACCGATTTCGAAAAAGGATTTATTCGCGCAGAAATCATAACGCCCGAAGATTACCTAACGCTCGGCTCTGAAGCCGCGGTAAAAGAAGCGGGACGTTGCCGCACCGTCGGCCGCGATTATATTATGTCCCCCGGCGACATATGCCATTTCTTGTTTAATAATTGATGCAGACTATGGATTCTGTTGATTATTATCAATCGTGTTTTGAACGATTTTGTTACGCTGATAATTGAACAAGTCGTTAATAAGTTTCAATGCAATATCATCCTTGACGTCTTCGGCTTCCAAAACGTTTTGCTCATTATTTATCCTGAACCGCAATCCAAAATGCGACAGGTATCTGATGACCGCATCTGCCTGAAAATTCGGAACAAAAATGAAATGATTCGGTTTGTCTTTCGATTTCCTAATTTGTCCGAATTTCATGATATTGTCGTAATTCTTTTCCAATACCGATTTCAGATAATTGTATTCCAACAAATCCGCTTTGATTTTGGCGTTGGATTGCTTGATTGATACTTCCTTGTCCGGAGTGTTGTTGGAAAAATTCTTCTGATATATTCTGCCATAATAGGCGCTTTTATATTTCTCCACCTGCCATTCCTGATATTGCGCCAGAGAACTCGGGTCGATGGCATTTTTATCCGATTTCAACTCTTCCAGAAATTGTTTCCATACAAAGAACTGTCCTGCTGACATTACCACCGGACGCTTGTCATTAGCAATCGTCAGGGCGTTGGACAGCATCTCGGCGCCGATTCCGACAAATCCGGCGGATTTGTATTCTTCATACAATTGGCTTATGGCTTCCTGCGTCGGTTCGCTATCCTGGTATATCCCAGCCGCTATTTTTGTTCCGACCTGTGGCATTTTGCTGTCGTCGCGGACGAACGGTTTTACAGCATCGACGATTTTCTGTTTTATATCCGGTGTTATTTTATAAAAATAAATCGTCACCGGGTCGTGCCTGATTTCCTGCAAATCAAAAGAGTTCGGCATTTTATACGCCTGAATATTTTTATCTTTCGCATCTTCCAGCATTATCTTATCCAAAACATCGACAAGGCCTTTTGTTACATTCACATTCAGCGATAATCGTTCTTTGGATTTCTGCGGCGGCAATGCATACCGGTAATACCAGCCGTTCTCATCTTTGGATTTTACCCCATTCCGTTCGGCCGTCGCATATGCGTCATAATCGCCGAAATCATTCCGCGGCAGCTGATAAGCCGCTTTTCTTGGATTGCGGATTTCATAATACCGATGTGACATCAGCGCGCTTACGGTCTGCGTGCCGTTTCTGTTCGGATATTTCCGGGTAAGATAGCCTGCGAATGTTAAAAGTTGTCCGGGGTTCGGCATTTCTGTTCTACCTCAAATAGAACACAATCGTCGACACAACACGCACTTTTTTGTGTATGGATTGCTTTTCGTCGTTGCCCCACCGGTCGGTCGGGTCGCGCGATTCGATGCTGAACACGCCTTGGTTCGCGCTTTGAATCTTGCCCAACCTGGCTCCTGCGTCTTTGGCAAATTGCTGTGCGGAATCATTTGCGTTTTTCGTCGCGGCTTCTATCATTCCGATTTTAATATCGTTAAGGCCGTTGAATATATACATCGGGCCGGCATAGTCTTCTTTGATTGTGATTCCTTGGCGCACCAACTCTCCCATGCGGCGCGACGCCGCGTCAATAAGATTAACATCCGGGGAACGCACCATAACGCCGGTCTCGATAACATATCGGCTGACGTTTTTACCGCTTGCGGTGTTCTCCGCAATTTCTACCGGCGACCACCCGGCGAAAGTATCGCGCACTTGGACGCGGGTATTTTGAATTTCCGCATCAGAGAATCCGGACTCGCGCAGGAATTCTTTAACCTTGGCGATATCGGCATCGACCCCCGCTTGAAGCTTGGCCAAATCGCCCCCGACTTTGGAAATATTGATATTCCACACAGCCATATCGGCGACAACGTTTTGTTCGGCCAAACCCTTGACGGTAACGGTACGCCGCATAAAGGCATCGTACACCCCATTCCCGATAAAGTACCCACCAACGGCGATACCGATTGCAAGAATCACGGCCACCCCAGTCCAAGGATTTTCCACTTCAGTTTTCTTTAACGATTGCAATATTTTCATGACATTCTCCTTATTTATATAGATACATCCTACTAAAACCCAAACCCCCGATGCAAGATGTGTTTTTAAATCCGTAGACAATATTAAGTAATGGTCGTGGCCATTTTTATATTACTTGATTTTTTTCTAAACATATGATATAGTAGCTAGCAAACAGCTAGTTGAAATGCTAGCTACTTTCGGCCATCTTTTTGATGGTTTTTTTCGTACAAATATTTTAGAATAAACTTGAGAAATAATATTTTTATATTATATTTCTCACAAACAATAGGTTTTTTACATGCAAATAACATTAAAAAATGTCGGAGCAATACAATCCGCAGCTGTTAGTCTGAATGGCTTAGCGGTCATTGCCGGGCCTAATGAAAGTGGAAAAACTACTGTTGGAAAAACCCTTTATACCGTTATAAAGGCTTTGAAAGAACATAGGGGCATTAGTTCTCAAGACAAAATTCGTAGCATTCGACAAAGCTTTGTTGAAATCTCATCTATAGTTAGTAAGACTGGCATATCCCCATTTGATGGTCTTGAGTTATTTGGTTCTAAAAATTCCATCAATTCAAGGGAGAAAACCGATTTAAGCGAATTTTTGTATAAAATAACAATGGCCCGTGATACTGTTCCTGACGAATTGGAATCTGTTTTGCAAGATGAAAAATTAAATAAAGCAATGGAGATTGTTGATATATATAGAGATATTTTATCAAACAATCTTAGCGAAAACAACAAAGAGCTTGCATTAAGATATATTGATGGGATTGTTTCTTTAATAAAAGCCGAGCCTACATTTGCGGAATCATTTAAAGCCGGATTGTTAAAAATGTATCGTGATATATTTTCTGGCCAAATAACAAATATATACACCAATGAAACCTCCGAAGTATCTATCAATGAAGGATTAAAGTATAAAATACCCGCAGGTCTAGGGGTTTTTGAAATGGAAGATATCGACGAACAAATGGCAAAACAGGCAATTTTCTTCACTGACGCTACGTTTATAGAATCTCCTTTAATTATACAATATGGTATAGCATCAAACTATTCCCCACATTATTGGAAAGATTTAATTAAAAAACTTAGAAACAAACCTGAAAGTGATAAGATTTCTAGCTTATTAAATAATGAGATACATAAACTATTTACAAATGAGATAAAGGGAGAATTGGATTATAATGCAAACGAGAAAGATTTTGTAATTACGAAACCAAATGCTAAGCCTAAATTGGCTGTGAATAATGCTGCATCTGGAACAAAAGAATTCGGAATACTACAAAGAATGGCAAGGCTGGAGTTATTTAGTGGTGCCAATTTGATTATATTGGATGAACCAGAGAATCATTTGCATACGGCATGGCAAGTTAAGTTGGCCGAGATTATAATAAAGCTTGTAAAAAATGGTATTTCTATTCTAATTACTTCGCACAGTCCGGACTTTATACAAACATTACGCATCGAGGCCGATAAAGAAAAGTTGGATTCTGACAAAGCAAGATTTTATTTATCTGAAAAAGTAGATGTGAATACAGAAGTAATAAAATATGATATTGTTGATAAAACTGGAAAAGAGGCAGATATTCTGGAAAATTTATCAAAACCTATGGATGATATATATAAATATATCATGCAAAACGGCCCAAATTCACAGGCTGCGATATGAAAAGAACTTACTGCGATTGTTGTGATACAGGAGAAAAGGGTAATTGTAAGTTTTGGTTAAAACGATCCGAACCACAGGTACGAAGTTTTATAAAACTGGATAACAGTTTGGGTTGTTGTGACGCTATATATGATTTAGATAAAAATATAGGATATTTTATAGAGTTCAAAAATATAGATAAATTCATCAAATTCGATCCGGCAGAAGTTATTAAAGGTGTAGAACGGCAATTGAAAAATGCCATAGATGAATATGTACCTAAATTTAATAAAAATCATTTTTTCTTAGCCTATGATATGAATCCGTTACCGAATGGCATAGATAGAAGTGCTTATGACTTAAGTCGTTTTGGACGATTTCAAATTATCCCGAGAGCGAGAGAATTTGATATTGTAGCAGGGGAATGTCAAGAATTATTTTATATATTACGAGACATATATGGTTTAACAATATAAAGTCCATACCTTTGAACCGTTTCTAGAAAACAAAAACCTGCGGATTTCCGCAGGTTTCCCAGTAAATATTTTCATAGAAAATGACTTACATCTAAAGTGGTTGCGGGAGATGGATTTGAACCACCGACCTTCAGGTTATGAGCCTGACGAGCTACCGGGCTGCTCTATCCCGCGATAATTCCGCTATTTTACATATTAATTCTTCAATGTCAAACAAAAACTGGGCGCGTGCACGGAAATATCGCAACAGACCACGCCGGCTTTTACTTTTCTTGAATTTTTTCGGAATAATTGGTATATTTCGCTTAGATACAGGAAATATTATGAAAAAACTGGTTCGAAAATTATACGAAACATGGCGAAAGTTTTGGAAGTGGGTCTTTACCCTGCCCCTTATCCAATGGGTTGCCGCGGCATTCATGTACCTTGTCATCCGGCTTATCCATTGGTCTTGCCGCATCGAATACAGAAATAAACAAGTGTTCAAACAACACCGGGGCAAGCCCGTGATATTCGCGTTCTGGCATGGGCGTTCCATGATGCTGACATCCGGTATCAAACGGTGGGGGCGCGGCGGATATGCAATATTCTCGCGCCACCGCGACGGGCGCCTTATGGCAAAGTTACAGCGCATGTTCGGGCTTCGCGGCATTTACGGCTCTACGGGACGCCGCGGCGCGGTACAGGTATTGCGCGAGGGCGTAAAGGTGTTGAGCGAAGGAAATCTTCTTGCCATATCGCCGGACGGCCCAAAGGGGCCGCGCATGCGCGTTCACGACGGAGTTTTATATTTCGCGCGGAAAACCGGCGCGCCGATTATTCCGGTATGCTTTTCATGCTCTAGCCCTTGGTTTCAAAGCCGTTGGGACAAATACCTTGTCGCTACGCCGTTTTCGAAAATAATACTTGAAGCGGGAGAGCCTTTCTATGTCCGGCCCGATGATGATATGGAGGTCGCGCGCAAAAATCTTGAGCAAATAATGATAACACAATTGCATATGCTGGACATCGAATTCGGCCACGGAATAATTCAACCGGCAGAGGAGAAACCAAAAGAGCAATGAAAACGCCGTCTTGGTTCTTGAAAAGAAATATCATTTCATACATGTTATGGCCTTTGTCTTTGGTATATATCGCCGGCCATATGGTTATTTATTTTTCCCGGCTTTTTTGGCAAAAAGCGTCAAAAAGGCCGGTAATTTGCATCGGCGGAATTTTGGCCGGCGGGGTCGGAAAAACTCCGATTGTAAAAGAAGTCGCCGGGCGATTAGATGCAACGATTGTGATGCGCGGATATAAAGGAAAAAGCAAAAAGGAAGAAGGAAGAAGTGTAAAGGTTAATAAAAACTCGGCTGTTTCAGAAGTGGGGGACGAAGCCAAAATGCTTTCCGACCACGGATTGGAAGTATATATCGGAGACCGGGCGAAAAACATAGAATACCTTAATTATACGGGCTCTCCGGCCGAACATCGCCCGATTGTTATGGATGACGGGTTTCAAAACCCGACCGTAAAAAAAGACATTTCAATTCTTGTTTTCGATGAAAAAATCGGCATTGGAAACGGATTTTGTTTGCCCGCCGGGCCATTGCGAGAACCGCTTTGGTTTGGTTTGGGTCGGGCCAACGCAGTTATTATTATAAAAAATGATAATCACAATCAATTTTCAACTTTCAATTTTCAATTTTCAATTAAAAAGCCGGCTTTTTTGGCAAAAAATGAATCTTTAAACCCGGGGCTTTTTGGCAAAGTCATCGCATTTGCCGGAATCGGATACCCGCAAAAATTCTTTGACGCCGTGTCCGCCATGCCGCGCGTTCGCGTCATAGAATCGGTCTCTTTCCCCGATCATCACGAATATACCAAACAAGATATCTTAAACCTTTTCAAATTGGCAAAAAAGCATGATGCGGAATTGACCTGCACGGAAAAAGATTGGGTAAAATTGCCCGAAAATATTCGAAAGAAAATAAAATATGTGCCGTTGGTTACAACGATAGAACCGGGTTTTTGGGAATGGTTGAATGAAAAACTAGAGAATTTGAAAAAATGAAGACCGTATCAAAAAATATAATTATCAAAGGCGTTGGTATTCATTCCGGCGCGCCGGTCACGATGACTATAAAACCGTCCAAAAAAGCCGGTATTTTCTTTAAAAGAACCGACTTGCCGGGCGCCGATTTGATTCCGGCGACTTATGATAATGTCGGCGCGACCAACTTGCGCAATACCACGATCGGCGACGTGCGCGGCGCGCATGTTCAAACCATAGAGCACATTATGGCCGCATTATTTATTGCCGGCATAGACAGCGCGATTATAGAAATAAACGGCCCAGAAACGCCTATACTGGACGGAAGCGCAAAGAAATTTCTTGAGCGTATTTATATGTCTGTTGATAAAATTTCCAAGGTCGCAAAAAAAATCATAATTAAAAAAGAAATAATTGCAAAACAAAGTGAATTAATACGAAAATTGCCGGTGATTTCGCGTATAAAGTTGTGGTTTTACAATCTTCTGACTGGGCGGAAAAACGACGGGTTTGTGCGTCTTTATCCCGATTCGCGCGGGCTTGATATCAAGGCGACCCTTGTATATAAAGAACCAATCATTGGAACGCAAAGCTATGAATTTTTATTTGATTATACGGATGCGGCGAGGAAAGCTTTTATGCGCGATATCGCGGCGGCGCGCACCTTTGGAAAAATAAGCGAATGGGAGTGGTTGAAAAAACGCGGCATGGCGCGCGGATGCAATGAAACGAATGTTATTGCATTAAATATGGATTGTACGGCGGCGGCGAATCCGGCTCCTTATGGCCTTTATTGGCCGGATGAATTTGTGCGTCACAAGATTACCGATTTAATCGGCGATATGTATACTTCCGGCGGTCAGATTATTGGCGGTGTGGAAAGTTTCAAAGGAAGCCATGCTTTGAATAATCTTGTATTAAAGAAATTATTTTCAAATCCAAATAATTATGAAATTATTATTAACAAAAAATAATAAACATAAATCAATTATATATTTATTGTTGTTTTTGTTATACCGGTTAGTAATGTTAAAAATTGTTTTTAAAAATTATCAATATAGTTTCCAACATAAAATATTTGAATTTATAGGATTTTTAAATAATTGTTAAAAATCCTTTATAATAATAAACATGTTAAAAATACCGGCCTTTTTGTCGTTTTTAACATAAATTCTGTCTTTAATTTTATACTTGTTAAAAATGGCCAAATATTGTTAAATTCTATCCGAGAGAAGAATGCGTCAGCAAGTACTGAAAGCTTTGGCAAATCCGGCGCGCATATTTTATGTGCCTTATTCTATTGCGGTTATGAATTTCGCCGCGCAGTTTATAGTATTTGTGACAATATTTTTCACAGATTTGCTTATTAATGGGACAGACGCCAAATTCAGCCCGATGTATTTCATAATATCGGTCGGATTGGCGCACATAATACTTGCGGGCGTATCGAAAAAAGAACCGCAATTGGCAAACATAATCGCCGCAAAGATAAGATTATTCAAAGTACGCGCGCCAAACAGAATTGAAGTATAATGGAACAGATGTTGAACTTTTTTGTGACGGATACGTTTCAAATCACGCTTGTGGTATTCGGCGCTGCTGTACTTTTGGCGTTTATCGTATTGCTTATCTATTCGGGCATGCTTTCCAAAATAATATTCCCGAATTTCGGATATAAAAAGTATTACGAATATCTTCCCTTTCAATCCGTATTGGCCGACAATGCGACGATAAGGCTGAACGACGGCACCCTTGTCCGCGCGTTTAAAATCGAAGGCGTTCAAACATCGCTGAAAGACGATGCGGAAAAGCAAAAATTGTTAGAGCTTCGCGCGCAATTATTCAACCAGATTAAAGATACAAGCGTGATTTTGCGGTTCTTTACCATACGCGACCACGTATCGGACAAGACGGATTACGAATTCGACCAGCCCACGCTTCAAAGAATCTATAACCAATGGAATGGGCAAGGATTAAAGATATTCAAGAATTCTTACTATCTTGTGTTAAGCGTTTCCGGCGGTAACGGCGCCGACCGAATGGCGCAATATACTAACTATGTCGAATCGATTTTGGCCGCTTACAAAGTAACCTTGATGCGGCATAATTCTGCAGATAATTTCGCCGCGCTTTTCGGGCGGATTTTATCCCCGGTGACAAAGCCGCAAATTAAAAAATGCGACGCAAACATGGCGACGCTTATGACCGTTGATTCGGTTGAGTTTTTGAATGACGGCCATGCTCGGTATTCGTCCGGCAAAGATAAAAAATTCGCGGCATTTTGTTCGTTTAAAACCTCGCCCGATTTTATGGACGAAGATTTTTTTGATGAAATCGGCACAATCCAATCCGAAATGGTTGTAATGAATGCGAACAGGATAATGGGCCCTGGGAATATTGAAACCGCAATAAGGCAACAACTTGCAACCACGGATTCCAATAATGCGGATGAAGAAATAGTGGCCGAGCAGTTGTATGCCGCCCAAATCGCAATGGATGAGAATGTGTCCGGCACGCAGAGTTTGGTTAATTATTATCCGCTTTTCGCGCTTTTCGGCGATACCGAAAAAGAGTTGGAAAACGCGGTCGCGGAATTTAAAAAGATTTGCGCCGGATTCGGGATTTCGCCGGTGGTCGAAAACTTTGCATCCCGCGTATCGTTCTTTTCGATGATTCCGGGATTCGACGTTTTTCCGCGGTCGTTTAAAATGCTGTCCCGGACGACGGCGATTGCGACCCCGATGTCAAGCGTGCCCGCGGGCGTGCCGAATTCCGATTGGGGCCCCGGACCCATTGTGGTATTTCCAACGGCCCAAGGAACGCCGTACCAATTTCAGTTTCATGTATCGGAAGGCCAAGGCGCGGTCGCGCATACTCTTACAATCGGGCCGACCGGCGGGGGTAAGACGACGTTGTTCTCGTTCCTTATCGCGCAATCGCTTCGTCATCCGAAATTAAAGGCGTTCTTTTTTGACCGGAACAGGGGCGCCGAAATATTCACGCTTTCGACCGGGGGCAAGTACCTTACGTTCTATAATAAATCCAAAGAATCGGACAAGGTTGCGGCGGGGTTCGAGACAAAATTAAATCCGCTGAAAATGGAAGACACGGAACAAAATCGCGCGTTTTTGCGACGCTGGCTTGCCATGATATCCGGGCATTCCGATCCGAGAAGCCTTGACGAGGTTGCCCGCGCGGTGTCCGTTAACTTTGATTATTTGGGCGATAACGACCGGAAATTAACCAATCTTTGGGAGTCTTGTTTTTCAAGCGACGGCGTTATGAGGCCTGCGCTTAAAAAATGGGTCGACCCGTTGCAATACGGGGACGTGTTTAACGAGAACAAGGATACGCTTGACCTGTACTCGCGCCTTACCACGTTTGACTTTACGGATATATTGGCGGACGAAACGCTTGCGCCTGCGGTGATTTCATACATTATTCATCGCATTAATCAGATTACGGTGGCCGGCGGAAATCCGTCGCTGATTATGATTGACGAAACCGCGCCCATGCTGGCCAACCCGATGTTCCGCGAGAACTTTATTACGGGTCTTCAAGAAGGGCGCAAAAACCGCCAAGCATACATGGCCGCATTCCAACGCGCGAACGTGATTGATAAGCTTGGCATCGGCGACGTAGTGCGGGGCCAAGCGCAGACGGTGATGTTCTTTCGAAATCCGGCCGCCGATACAAGCGATTACGAGCACTGGAAGCTAAACCCGCTTGAAATGGCGTTTATCCAAGGCAAAGCATACCCGCATTTAAAGCGCGCCGTATTGCTGTCTCGTCCGGTCACGGGCGAATCGGTTGTTTTGAATACGGAATTGGGGGGGCTTGGGCCGCTGCTTCGTTTGTTTGAATCCGGCCGCGCATCGGTATTATTGGCCGAAGAATTATATAAAACATTCGGCACGGAATTCGTCGAGGAATACCTGAAACGGCAAAATGTTTAATTAATTAACAAATAACAATTAACAATGAATGCTTTTTTTATCGCCAACAAGTTCAAGAAAAATATATTACAGTTATCAATTGTTAATTGTTATTTGTTAATTGTTATTTCTGCATTTGCCGACGATTGCGTTATGCATAAAATGGCGCCCGCTGTATCAATCACTGTGCCGGAATGGCGGATGTCGGTGGTGCAACCAGACGCGCCCATGGATTTGCTTCATGGGAATATAGAGGCCAGCCTGATAGAATCATACAGCATCCAAGCAATGACGGTGCCAGTGGCTGACGGGTATTGCGTGGTGCTGCACGCCCTTTCGGCAGAAATCGGATATACGGAATTCTTGGTTCAAATCGATGCGCGCCACATTCCGAACAGCTGTGAATATAATGTAACATTAGAGCACGAGCGCGAGCATATCACCGCGCATCTGTCGACGATAAATGACTCATCCAATGCCATTCAAACCGCGGTGCGCCGTGCCGCGAACAGCATTATGCCGATATTCGTGCGAGGGGCGCACGAAGTCGATTCTGCGCTGGACTCTATGGAGCAAGAGCTTCAAACGCATCCGGATATAATACTGATGAAACAACAGATAAATGCCGAGCAAGAAATAAGAAATAAAAAAGTAGACCAGCGCGAAGACGGCCAACGCCTAAACAAACTCTGCGGCATCGATTATTTGCGGAAATAACTATTTCGAAAGACCGAAATGTTTCAGAGATTCTTTTAAATGAATTTTCCCGGTTTCGATTTTCTGTTTCATAAAATCGTCTTTTTGCCATGCGAAATAACGCCGAAGCCGCAATGTCATTTTCGACACTATATAGCGTAATCTCATCAATTCGAATTGTTCTTTGAAATTCGGGATTTCGCCGGATACCGAAAAATACCCCTCAAGAAACTTTTCCATTCTTTCCGGTTCATAGAAAGTGCTGTAACACGCGATTTCGGAAACCGGAATTCCGCCAACGCATTCATCCCAATCAAGCGCCGCGGAAACATGAATGCCGTCAATGGTCAGCGCGTTCCACGCGGGCATATCGTTATGCACAAGAACCGCCGCGTCCGCGCGCAATAATTTATTATCCGGGCCGAACAATTCATTTATGCCGGCAGATTGCGCGGCGTTCAAAACATCGTAACCTTTCAGAACATCAAGATTGAATTCCAGGCCCGCGCGAACGGCGCCAAGAAAACTGTCGTGCAGTCCTTGCACTTTGCCGGTCTTGGCGATTTCATTATCAAACGGCCCGAATCCCGCGACCTTTATTTTGTTTATTTGCGCCAATGTTTTTCCAGACGCCGCAGTTAATACATCCGTCGCCTTTGGGTTATTTTGCAAATACTTTTCCATGACATAATTCATCATATATTATTCTGTGTATTTCATTTCGGTCGGCGTCGTCCGGAATGATTACATTCAATCCCGCGGCGGTCAGCTTGCCTTTGTAAAAATCATGCTCCATTGTGAATTTCGTGCCTAACAGTCCGATGTTTTTAATTCCGTCCCGCTTAATTTCATCAATGGTTGGTTCCGCGATATGAAGCAATGGTATGCCAATCGCCGCCGTGACATTCGGGGCCAATTTATGCATGGTATTCGTCGCAATGACAAGAAAGTCCGCACCGGCTTTCTCTATATATTTTGCCTCACGCGCCATGATGGCCCCAAGCGCGTCCCAATCGCCGATATGTTGAA
>WRIM01000003.1 GCA_009782725.1 Alphaproteobacteria bacterium
AAAGCAACAATCCGTCTGCGAAAATATTGCGCATTTCATGAAAAATGCCCGGCCAATCATGCGCGTTAACGTCATTCAAGTCGAACCCGATAATCAGCTTTTTTCCAAAAAACAAATCGCCGCGCACAGGATTTAATTCCGATAACAATTCGGCGACAATTCCGGGCTCCGTCATCAAAACAACACCGTCCGCCCCTTTTTTAAATACGTTGCTTATTTTCTGGACAAGGTTTACGTAATCGAATTCTCGCCCTTTTTTGATTTTCACATCAATAGACGCAAATATAGAAACGCCCTTGTTTTCCAACCACGCCCAGATTGTGTGAACCAAATCCACGGGGGCCAACACCCCGCGCGCGCCAAGTTTCAACGCGTTTTCCGCGACCGTGATTAAATCGGCCGCGTCATGCGCGCTCATCGCCGAAATGTCAATTCGGCCGGCAACCTCGTTCAAAGTGTCGGTATAATCTATGTTCATTTATATATTTAGGATTGTATCACACCTTGGTCGCATGATATAATGAAAAATATATGAAACGACACATAGATATATTTTTGCTTGGAACCTTGTGGACATTGGCATTGCTTTTGGCGGCCAGTTTTTGGTTCGACACAAAGTTCGGATTTAATATATTTTTAAAATCGCATTGGCAATATCTTGCAAGCGTTCAGACGGGCACAGACCCGGTTACAAGCTGGTTTTATATTTCTCTTGTGATTTGGGTGCTTATGCTTCCGCTTGGCCTTTATCTTATATCAAGGCCGTATCGCAGAATAAGATTGAAAAATGAAAAACTAAAATCCGAAATTGCGAATAAACCGCAAGCCATTCCGACCGCGCAACCTTCGACCCCAATCGCCCCGGCACCAAAGCCTGTAGCAGCGCCTTCGGCACCCGCGCGCCCGCCGCAATTAAAAGTGCCCGCTTATCAAAAGAATACGACGCCCGCGCCGAAATATTCCGAACACGCGACAATCGAAGTAAAACAAGAAACAAAAAAGACAAGCATTCCACCCGTGCCGCGCTCTTTGATAGAGCCGAATCCCGAATCGGTGACAATGGTTCAAAAAATAATATCGGACGCCGGATTTATAGTTAAAAACGCGCCCAACATCGGCGGAACGCGGGCCGACGCGCTTGCGATCGGCGCGGATGAAATACTTATCGTGGGTCTTGTATGCGGCGCGCGCGGCAATATCATCGCATCCGACGGCGCATCGTCGACATGGAAATCGGATACGGACGGCGAATTTGAATCGCCTGTAAAGCGCGTGCTTGGGATGATTGAAAGAATGCGGGCGTTGTTCATAGAAACGCTTGACGCCGATATCAAAATAACCATACGCGGTTTTGTCGTGATCGACAACGGCGTGGTTGAGAACAAAGACGATATGGAAAAAATCTGGAACGCGTTCGGTGTCCGCGTATTCAATTCTGTAGAGCACTTCCGCGAATTTATGTCGGGCAATATGAACCGCGCGCTTGCAGGCACTGAATCGGAAGATTTTGACGCATACTCGGAATACATAGACACGGTCGGGGAATATTTCAATAGTCAAAAATAAACATGAACAAACACGATGCCGAGCGGAGACTCGCAGAGCTTTTAATGGACGACATGCCGGTTATCGAAATACCGGCGCGCCCCGTCGCCGTGGCACCCGATTGGTTTGTAAAAATGCGCGAAGCGCGCCGGGAATTTTTAAAATCGCTGACCGATTCTATCCAAGAATTATCTTTTTTAAACCTTTCCCAAGATGCTTTCATGGGCCTTATCCAAGGAATCAAATGCCCCGAGAATCTGTCATTGCGCTTTCGCCGCCCGCTTGAATACGGGGGCGAGCCCAATATAAAGAATATGTTCCTAACCCCGCGGTTTCCATACGCGCAAAACATGGATCGGTTTTTAATGGAGCAATCCGGCAAAGCAACGATATGGATTCCGAATCCTGAAAAGAAAGTGTATATCCCGGTCAGAATGCTTGGCGGCGGAGACGGCGGAAACGCGACTTCCGACCGGCTAAGCGCGATCGCCGCCCAGATTGCGGCCGACATAGGAATGGTGTAAACATGAACCGCGAAGAGTTTATTGCCGAGCTTACAAATCGCAACGCGCTTATGCTGCCGACGACATCCGACCGCGCGATCGAATTGGCGCGCGGAAGTTTGCAGCAAATGCGGGCTGCGATGATGTCGCTTGAATTAATCGATATTTACAAAAACATCGCGGGCGGAATTATTATGGGAGACGCGAATATTTTCGGCCCGGAAAAGTTCGACCGCGCGAACGGCGCCAATTACGAAATCCCCGATATTGTTCAGGTTAACCGCGAGATTGCAAATGTCCCCGCCGCGCGCGGAAAAACAATCGTCGGGCGAAATCAAATGTTTTGGTTCGCATTCGATGCTTTTGGAACATTTTACATGCTGGACATATTAAATCTGAACCCGCTTCGAAAATATGAAAGCAATCCGTACCGCGCGATAATGGATTGTTTGTTGGTTGGAAGGATATGAAAAAACTATCCATAACACTTTCCGGACACAGAACATCATTAACGCTTGAAAATGAATTCATCGACGGTTTGAAAAAAATCGCCGCCGCGCAAAAAAAATCCGTGGCGGAATTGGTCGGCGAAATAGATTCCGCGCGCGATAACAAAACAAACCTGTCCAGCGCAATACGGGTATTCGTTTTGATTAATTACGCCGCCGCCGGCCCAACAATATAACCGCACCCGCAAATCCCAAAATGATCAGCATCATGAAATCTCGCCCGATTACGCGGTACGGCGTTATATGTGCGATCCCGACATGCCCGTCTAAAACACCAACTTCTCCGATGCCCAGTTTGGACACAACGCGGCCGTCACGCGCGATAAACGCGCTTATCCCTGAATAGTTCGCGCGAATAATGGGCAACCCGGATTCAATGGCATAGCGCCTTACCATATCCAAATGCTGATAAGTTCCGGGTGTCCGCCCGAACCAAGTATCATTCGTTATATTGATTATCGCGTTTATTTCCCCTGCCCCACGCGGAATCAACGAATCGGTAAATATGATTTCGTAACAAATCGCCGGCACGAACGCAAAGTCATCGACATTAATAATTTCCGGCCCCAGCCCTCGCGTCAATTCTCCCGGCGTCGGAATTATATCGCCGAACGGCCTGTATTCTCCGAACGGGACAAGATGCGACTTGCTGTAGATTTTTTGAATCTTGCCCGACGCATTCGCAATAATCATCGAATTAAAAAACCGAACATCCGGACGATAGGGATTTTCGACAAACGTTGCGCCCGTTATAACCGTCTTGCCCAATTCGGCGGACGGGGGAAATTCATCCCCGATTATGGTATAAGGATACGCGGTTTCCGGCCATATTATTATATCCGGACTACGGCCGTCTTCGCGCACTGTGCGCGACAACAAGACAAGGCTTTCAAGATTATCATGCGCCATGATTCGCAAATTTTCCGGGGACTGAGTGGCCTTTTGCGCGGCGCTATGCGCAGGTTGCACGATTCGTATGATTGGGCGGCGGCAATCGCCCTTGCAGAATTCGACGCTTTGCAACATATTCCACCCGCCGTAAATAACACCGACTATCATCAAAACAATAAAAAGCGAAAATACAAAAATCTTATTCCTTATTCCTTTTTCCTTATTCCTTATCAATTCGGCGCCCGCCGCAATCAACCCAACAATGATAAAAGTCAGGCCCAACGCGCCAAACAAAGCCATAGAATTGGCAAGCGCAGGCCAAGGCATTGCGATATTCGCAACTGGATTCCAAGGAAAGCCCGTTAAAAACCATTCGCGCAGCCACAAAACAAAAACCCATGCGGCGGCGAATACAATGGGACGCAAAGCCGCCCGTGTAAAACGCGAAAGATATTTGGTAATTATAAACGGAATTGAAAATATGATGCCGCCGACAAGCGCGATGCCGATAACCCCCGGCACAGTCCATATTGCAAATTGCTGGGCCAAAGCCGGGTCGACATAAATGGAATTCAACATCCACCAGAAATTCGAAACGGCATACCCCGCCCCGAAACAAAAAGTAGTAAGTAGTAAGTAGTAAGTAGTAAGTTTTTTTATATATCTGCCTTTACTTACTACTTGCCCCTTACTACTTACTACTTCATCTGATTTTGGCCGTGCCAAAATCAGATAGTACGCGCCGCCTATTCCCAAAATTGTCATCGGCCACCAATAAAACGGCGCAAAGCCCAAGGCGGCGATGCCGCCAAAGAGCAAAGAGCAAAGAGCAAAGAGCAAATTTTTTTTACTGTTCCCATTTGATATTTGCTCTTTGCTCTTTGCTCTTTGCTCTTTGACGTACGGATTATCTATCCCCAGTTTTTTTAAAATCTTCACTTCCAACTCCTCCATGATATCTGCATCCGCGTCATTCATATGATCGTATCCCAACAAGTGCAAAATTCCATGAACAACCAAATGCGTCGCGTGATTTGCAAAAGTTTTTTCTTCGCTTTCCTTTGTCACCGTATCAAATGAAATAAACACATCGCCTAATAATTCTGAATCGCCCGTCTCGAAAGACAATACGTTTGTCGGCGCGTCTTTGCCCCTATATTTCTTATTTAACTTTTTGATTTCCGAATCGTCGGTTAAAACGATTGATATTTCCACATCCGGATTTTTATTCCCGGCCGCGCGAAGCGTTGCGCGCGCAATCCGCGCGAAATCGATTTTATAATCATTGAACCTTGGGTCATGCGCGGTAACGAAAACTTTGACGGACATAGGGCTTCTCCATGCGTTCAATGGTAAATTATAAAATGCGTAAAATCAATTGGCTTTTCCTATGGGTATTATGATATAATCTTAACGTTGCGGGGAATTCCCGCAGTGGGGTCTAGAAGCCCGAATGATCGCGTCGACGGACGTAAACCGTATCTCCAATCCATTGGTTGGAGGGTGGCCAAATACTCAATAAGCCGCACAATTCGATCAATTGTTTCTAGCCTCCAACCACCTGAATTTCCGGTGGTTTTTTCTTTAAGGGCTAGAGAGGATGAGAAAGTTTTTTACGGTTTTATTTTTTATATTATTCTTTGTTCCGTGCGCAATGGCGGATTGGTTTACCGCCGACATGACCCCGGACCAAGCAAAGAAATTATGGCGCGAACTTTCTGTAAAACATCACCCGGACAAAGGCGGAGACGCCGAAACATTTAAAAAGATAGCAAACGAATGGGCGGCCAAATGGGGTAAAAACGGCGAGAAAGGATTTTTCAAAGGCCCGGGTGCCGGAACAACCGGCGCGACCGGCGGGGCGACCACCACAAAACCGCCGACGTCTGGCACTACTACTACAAAACCACCCACAACGGGCACGACCGGTTCTGCCGGGCATCCGAATCCTGGGCGCGCCCTTCCCCAAAGTACTTCGACCACGCCAGCAACTACGCCAAAGCCAACATCGAATCTTCCCGCGACCCAGCCAAAGCCCGGCTCTAATCTTCCTGCGACGCGTCCGCCGGCCACAACCACAACCCCGACCGTATCCGCCGCACCAAAAGTCAATGTAGGAGGCGCGGCCATGGGCGCGGTCGGCGTGGTCACCGGCGCCGTTGGAATGTATGAAAGCGTCAAAGAAAAAGACACCAAGGCCACTTGGGGCGACGTTGGAACAGGCGCCATGTCGGGCGTATCATTTGCGGCGGGAACCGCGGCGATTGTTAACGCAATCCCCGGCGTCGGACAAATAGCGTATGGCGGTGCGATCGTGGTCGGCGCAGTTGTGGGAAGCGCGGGCGCCGGCGCAAAGATGTTCAGCGAAACGGATTGCTCTGAAGACCCGATTCTTGGGGGATACGCATGCTGCAACATATCATTCCTTTCTAATATCAAAGCGCGCCGCGTCGGCATAGGCGGCGAAATGTTCTGTGACGAGCCGGGCAAGGTCAGGCAATGCGTCCAAGGTTCGGGCGATAAAAAGCGCGTCGAGCCGAATGGAAATTTCTGGAAAAATATGGGACGAAATGTTTCCGGATTGTTTCTTGACGACTATTGGGAGAAAGATTGTCGCGTGAAATATTGCAACGGCTGGGCAAGACCGGAAGCAAATGCAAGCATCGAGGTATGGGCCGTTACTTACGGAAACAATGATGAGAAAGCATGCTGGGCTTGGGAATGCGCGGGAGAATTTAAACGTGCGGGAAACAAATGCGCGCCCGCCGCGGATGAAAATGAATCCGCGCAGGCAAGCGAAAAACCAACGGAAAATAAAAATACAAGCCAAGCATGCGTCGGCAAATCGGCGGGAAGCGATTGCGCGACGAACGGTTCCGCATCCGCGTCGTGCAAAATGGTGAACATGGGACAATCGGGCGAGGCGCTGCGCTGCGTCGCCGCGTCGTGCAGGTCTGGATTTTATCGCGTGCATTCGGCCGCGGGTAATTTTCAGGGCTGGTGCAACGCGTGCCCCGTCGGGTCTGATAAAACAAACTGCCAAGATGATAATGGAAAATTAAAATGCCCGGGCGGCGCGGCGCCGCAGATTTCCCGAACCGGCGGCGCGGCGGACACATGCCCCGCGGCCGACTCTAATGCCGCCGATGACGCAACCGACGCAGGCGCCGATGACGCGGCCACAAAACAATTCTGGAACGAAGTAAACGCCGCAACCCAACAATTCGAACAAGAAATAGATAAAATCATAGAAGAAATAAAAAGCCAACAATCTAAATAAAAATATATAAATAAAATCGCCGCAAACGCGGCGAAAAAAATCAAATGATTTATGATTTTTGGTCAGCTTGTACATGTTTTGGGGTGTGAAGTGTATTGAACATACATGAACACCCCAAAACATGTGCAATGTGATTCGGAAAGGGAAATTAAAGTATATGTCGTTTATTGTTGGCGTCGGGGGGCGATACAATACCCTCTGCTTCCATACGTTCGATAAACGTCGCGGCTTTGTTATATCCTACGCCAAGTCTTCTCTGAATATACGAAATCGTGGGCTTTTTGTCGCGCACGACATATTCTACCGCTTGACGATATGCATCGCCGTCTTTTTCTGCCTTTGACCGCGGCATTCCGGGAATTGCGATTGGGGCATCTCCGCCAAAACTTGCGCCTGAAAATTCTTCGCCTTCGTTATCGCCTACGCCTTCAACGTATTCTGGCTCGCCTTCGGCCCGAAGGAAATCCGCCACGCGATTAATCTCTTTATTTTCTATAAACGCGCCGTGTATGCGGACGGGCACACGCCCGGCTTCAGAGAACAACATGTCGCCGCATGATAATAATTGTTCTGCGCCCTTTTCGCCCAATGTCGTCATAGAGTCGATATTCGAACGCGCTTGGAATGAAATTCGCGTTGGGAAGTTCGCCTTTATAACACCCGTAATCACGCTTGTATCAGGACGCTGCGTCGCCATGACCAAATGAATTCCGGCCGCGCGTGCCTTTTGCGCAAGCCGTTGCACGCATGCCTCAACCTCTTTCCGCGCGACCGACATCAAATCTGCAACCTCATCAATAATTACAACCAGGTATGGTATGTCGGTAAGGTCGACTTCGCGTTCTTCGAACTCCAACGCGCCCGTTTCTGGGTCTGTGCCGACCGGCACTTGTTTGGTAATTGTTTTTCCTTTGGCGCGAAGTTCCGCGACAGCTTCGTTATAACCCTCTACATTTTGAACGCCGACGTCTTTCAGTTTTTTATATCGATCCTCCATTTCGCGCACAGTCCATTTCAATGCGTTAACCGCCTGGCTTGCGTCCGTCACAATCGGGGTCAGCAAGTGCGGAATATCATGCCACAAAGTAAAATCAACGCCTTTGGGGTCAACAATAATCAATTTGCATTCGTCGGGAAGAAAGTGATAAACGACCGACATTATAATCGATTGCACGAATACGGATTTGCCCGAACCGGTGCGACCGGCGATAAGGCAGTGCGGCATTTTCGCCAAATCGAAATACACCGGATGACCGCCTATATCGACTCCAAGCGCCAACGGTAAATGATACCGCGAATTGATAAAGTCCGGATTGGTAATAAGAGATTGGAACCGCACAATCTGCCTGTCCATATTCACCATTTCGACGCCGACATATTTGGTGCGCGGAATCGGCGCGATGCGAATGCGTTCGGTCGCCATGGCGCGCGTCATGTCTTTGACGGTGTCGGTTATATTTTTGATTCTCATTCCGTCCGCGGGTTCGAATTCATAAAGCGTTACAATGGGCCCCGGCTTTATCCCCATGACAGAGCCGAATATTCCGTATTGCTCGAAACTGGTCTCCATTGCGGCGGCCGTGCGCTTTAAATCCGCGGTTACGGCATGTTTATAGAATGCGGACTTTTCCAAAAATTCCGGCGGGGGAAGCTGGTAATCATGTTCCGAGGTGCGCGCCGCCTTGGCGGGCGCTTTTTTGCTTTGCGCTTTTGATTTTTTTCTTTGCGGTGTCGGGGATTCTTCTTCCTCTTCTTCTTCGTATTCTTCTTCCTCTTCTTCGTCTTTATTCGGGGCGTCGCGTTCGCGCAGGTGAAGCGCGCTTGCGATGCCGCGCACCGCGTCCGCGATCGCGCGCGCGACCATGCTTATATCGCGCCATTTGATGTGAAGCAATAAACCAGCCATGATAAGAAACCCGGAGAGCAAAATAATGCCGACCGCGAACGCGCCCCAATACCCAAGAATGTGCGACAAATCGCTATGCACAATCACACCGACAAGGCCCCCCGCGGCAGAGCCCGGAAATAACACGCCAAGCCCGCCCGCGCCAAGCGCGACCGCAATGAACGCGCGAAGCGCGTTGTATTCGGGACTGGGAAGCCCCCACCCAAAAGTCATAACGGCGCCAATGCGCGAAAGATAAAGAAAAGCGAAGAATATCGGGATTGAACCGATTCCGTAAACAAGAAACGAAATTATATTTCCAATCAAAGACTGGCGCCCCGCGTCGGACGCCGACATAAAGCCAGTCAGCCATGGATTATGACGTATCAACGCGAATATAAGCATGACGCCGATACAAAGAAGCGCGACGCCAAAAGCACGCGACGCGAAAGATTTCAGCGCATTCGACAGTGATTCGGGTAAAAATCTTGTTGATTGAGGCATTGGATTTATGAAGTATGATTTATGAAGTATGAAGTATGAAATTTGGAGTGGCTTTCATAATTCATACTTCACACTTCATAAATTGTTTTATTATTTCTTCTTGGCCGCGGGCTTTTTTGCGGCTTTTTTCACAACGGGCTTTGGTTCGGAAGCTTCTTCTTTTTTCCCTTTTCCCGCTTCCTTTTTATTGCCCATTTCTTTTTTAAAGACGTTGATTCCTTCGGCAAGGTTTTTCATCATGCTTGGGAACTTTGCGCTTCCAAACAGCACGAACACCAAAACCAATATTACTATTATTTCCCAAAATCCGAATCTCATGATATACTCCTTATTTCGTCACGTAACAGTCAAGCCCGTCGGACTTCGCATTGCTGCAGAA
The DNA here is from genome assembly GCA_009782725.1 of Alphaproteobacteria bacterium. Taxonomy (GTDB): domain Bacteria; phylum Pseudomonadota; class Alphaproteobacteria; order Rs-D84; family Rs-D84; genus WRCC01. Next base: position 9,497 of record WRIM01000003.1, read on the forward strand.
TCCGGATGCGTCGTTGCTTGATGAAAATCCGGTGACGCGAAGGCGGTATGTTGTCTTGTTATCCGGTAAAACGGCCGCAAGAACCACAAACGGGCGGCCCATGAATAATTCCCGATGCGCGGCCTCTAACTTCTTTTGTCCGGCAAGCGCCGCTTCACGACTGCTGTACGAGCCGAATTGAACCATATACCCGCTTGTCACCGCGGATGCGGCGGGTTTTGCGGGCGTCGTTGTCGCGCGCGGTTTTGTTGTCGCGGTTGCGGTCGTCGCAGGCTTTGGCGTTGTGGCGGTCGTTGCAGGGCGCGGTTTTGGCGGCTCTACGGGATTAAACGTTACTTGCTCTCTGTCTTCGACCACGCGCACGGGGGCGCCGGATGTTTCATCGATATTGCCGGGTACGTGGGCGCCTTCGCCCTCTTCCACGTTCGTCGCAACATAAGGCGGAACATCAAGATTAATCTCGACAGAATCGTCCGAACCCTTGGCCACAACGCGGATTATTATATAAGCGGACAACGCGATAACGACCAAAGCGATGCCGAAAAGCAACCAAGGCCGCTTTGGGCGGACTTCGGATTCCAACGGACTGCCGCATGGCAATTCTGGCAATTCCGCATCATCGTCCAGATCTAACAATTCCAATTCTTCATCTTTGGCCATGTCATACTCCTTGCATTTATAGCGACATTATATCATAAATATAGCATATTTCAAAATTGTTTCGCTAATTATTTTTATTCTCGTAAACGTACAATACATGCTGGCCCAACATGTCTTTGTGAAGCTTTGTAACGCGCGCAGGCACGCGCCCCGGCAATGGAAAGTCCAAAACCAATAATACTTTGAATTTATCCGCGACTTCTTCGACTTGCCTCATCATCGGCGTTAAAAGATAAGCGATGCCGATATCGAACCCGTCGGATTTCTTTATAAACCGAAAAGCATCCCCGAATACGAATCGAATATTGCGCCGCGGGCAGAATACTTTCGACATCTGCGCGACGACATACGGCATCGGCATGCATTCTATGCCGACAACCGACATCTTTGGAAAACGCGCCGCTATTTTGCGCGCAAGCCCGCCGTAACAACATCCGATGTCCAACACAGATTGCATATCCGAATAATTCCGAGCAATTTCACCCAACACGGCGTCGCGCGAACGTTTACAGCTTGGCACTTCGGGCGCGACTTTGCGAATTTTTGATATAAAGAAATCGATCCCAAGAAAAAGAAGCCATACGCAACCAATCGCATAGATAATCAATATCGCCAAAAATAAATAAGCCGAAATCATGTATAAATATAAAGCATGTGATGCGAGTTAAGGCGAAGCAGTTTGTTTTCAACCGGATGCAACTTTATAACACGCGTGGGCGCGCGCCCAGGCAAAGGAAAATCCAAAACCAATAATACTTTGAATCTGTCCGCGACCGGCTCGATACACTTCATCACCGGCGTGGTAAGCCACGTAACGCCTATGTCATACCCGTCCGATTTATTAATAAATTTCACCGCGTCGCCGAATTTAAAGTTCATATTTTTCGGCCCGCGGAATAATTTCATAAATTTTGAAATCATAAAAGGCGCCGGCATGATTTCAACGCCGTCGACCGTTTTGTCGGGATTTGCCAATGCAATCGCGCGGGCAAAACCGCCATAGCACGAACCGATTTCAAGAACGGTTTTATAATCCCCGTAATGCTCTGCGATTTCTTTGATGACCGCGGCGCGAAGCTTTGCGGGGCTTGCCACTTCGGGCGCGCGCGTTTTATTTCGAAGGTTGGATATGAAATAATCCGTGCCAAGAAAAAGCATGCCAAGCGCGATAAGGGCGTAAATTATCAAAAGCGAATAAATCAAAAACATTTCAATTTTCCTTTGACATTTAATATAGCACAAAAGGGTTTAAAAATTTATTTTTATTTTGACGGGAATTATGATAGAATAACCTTGATATATAACAAAGGGAGACATAGTATGTCATATAAAAGCATATTGAAAACACTCGGGTTTGCGGGCGTTGCCGCAATTATCGGCGCGGGCGCGGCGCATGCTGCAAGCGCGGGCGGCGATCCGTGCGTATTGATCGCAAGCCTTGGCGATGTATTTAAGACTCTCCGCACATTGGCGTTTGTCGGCGCGATATTCTGCATGGCCGGTTGGGCATGGGGATATATCAGCGCAGGCAAAGTAGACAAATGGGGCGACGAAGCGAAAACCAAGGGCGTCGCGTTGTTGGTCGGATTCTTCCTGCTTTTCAGCGTGGGCATAATACTTCAATTCTTGCCGGGAATTTCTGGATGCCGGGCGGAAATCGAAGCCGCGTTCAGGTAAGATAATCTATATATTTACAAGGGGCGCGTTTTCGCGCCCCTTTTTTTTGTGAACTATGTAGGGGCGCATAATTGCGCCCACATAATTCATCATTTGAAATAAATTTTACGACAAAGAACGAATACCGCATGGGCGCAATTATGCGCCCCTACACGGTTCGGATTTATATTACCCCGCCGGTTTATTACCGAAATTCGGCGGAACAATCAATTTGTGGTTTTCGGCCACAATCGGTTCTTTCTCGCACCGACTGCAACCGGCCAACGCGCCAAGCGCAAAAACCAAAGTACAAATCGCAAATATTTTTTTCATATCGATTCCTTTTTTTAATTCTTATTCCGGCATCTTTACAGCATTCGCCATGTCGACCGCGAATTCCAGCAATGACACAGTTTCCTGCGCCTCGATGCCAAGACGACGCACGTTTACAGTCTGAGCTGCGGCTTCCTTTTCCCCGACCACGACAATTATCGGCGTTTTGGATAATGACAGCTCGCGGATTTTATAATTCACTTTTTCCGCGCGCAAATCGGCCCGGGCATTAACGCCCGCCACGCGCAATTCCGCAACAACCTGTTTCGCATAGTCGTCATATTTTTCAGAAATCGGCGCAACCACAACCGGTTCCGGAGAAAGCCAAAGCGGCAAATTCCCGGCCGTAGATTCTAATAAAATTCCATAAAACCGTTCGACCGATCCCAGCATCGCGCGATGAAGCATTACTGGGCGATGTTTTTGTCCGTCTTCCCCGACATAGGTCAAATCGAACCGCTCGGGCAAATTCATATCCAATTGCACCGTGCCGCATTGCCAAACGCGCCCCATGGAATCCTTTAAATAGTTATCGATCTTCGGACCATAGAACGCGGCGTCCGCAGGAGCAAGCTCGTACGGGATATTGTTTTTTTCCAACGCGTTTTGAAGCGCAGCTTCGGCCCTATCCCACGTCGCATCATCTCCTATGCGAAATTCTGAATCTTTGCGCGTCGCCAATTTCATATTGATATCGACGAATCCGAATTTGGAATAAATGTCTTTTATGAATCGAAGCACTTTTACAACTTCTTCTTCCAATTGCTCTTCAGTGCAGAATATATGCGCGTCATCTTGGGTAAATTCGCGCACGCGCATAAGGCCGGAAAGTCCGCCCGCCGCCTCGTACCGATGAACCTTGCCGAATTCCGCCACATACATAGGCAAATCTTTATAAGAAGTCATGCCGTGCCCGAATACCAGCATACCGCCGGGGCAAGACATCGGCTTTACGCAGAATTGCCGTCCGTCTTCGGTTTTGCCGCTGTAATTATGCTCGCCGTATTTTGCCCAATGGCCCGACTTTTCCCAAAGGCATCTGTCCATAATTCCAGGCGTGGATATTTCGGAATAGCCGGCAGCCTCTTGACGCATGCGCACATATTCGATTAATTTGCGATATATTTTATATCCTTTGTCGTGCCAAAACACCGCGCCGGGCGCGCATTCGGGTTCGAAATGGAACAAGTCCATATCTTTGCCAAGCTTGCGATTATCGCGGGCGGCCGCCTCTTCCACCATTTTCAGATGCGCGGCCAATTCATCGGCGTTTGCGAACGCATCGACATAAATGCGTTGAAGCATTTTGTTTTTTGAATCACCCTTCCAATATGCACCGGCAACCGTTCGGATTTTAAACCCGTCGCGGGGAAGTTCTTTGGATGATTCAACATGCGGCCCTTTGCATAAATCCACAAAGTCGCGGAATACGTAAAGACTGACCGCTTTTTCACCGCGCGCCGCCATGTCGGATATCCATTCCAACTTGTACGGCTGGTCTTTGAATATTTCGCGCGCTTCATCAATAGACACATCTTTGTGCACGAATTTCCCGTCGGATTTGATAAGTTCTTTGGTCGCTTTTTCAATTGCGGCAAAGTCAGCCTCGCTTAACCTGTGCTCAAGGTCAAAGTCGTAATAGAATCCGTTGTCAATGGCGGGCCCGCCGCCAAATTTGACGCCCGGAAACAATTTCTGCATCGCCGCCGCCATAACGTGGCTTAGCGAATGGCGTATAATTTCAATATCATATGACATGATAAAACCTTTTTATGTAAAATAATTTTCGATTGATTATAGATATTTCGCGCGAAAAGCGCAATAGAATTCAGACCCCCAAAGGGGTTGTCACAGTCGTCAAAAGAACAAACAATTTCTTCATAATGTAATAATTATAAGACGAAAATCCGCAAAAGTCAAATCGCCCCACGATAAAAAATCAGATATTTCACATTCGTTAGGTCGGCTTTCGGGTGGCGGGTGACCCGTAGTGTATTAAACATACATGAGGGTCGCCCGCCACCCGAAATGCGATTTCGGACGAGGTAATTAGTTCTTTTTAAAAATCAATAATTGACCCGAACAACACGGCGAAAAAGAAACACACCGACCCCCCGATTACGAACAAATGCCACAATGCATGACTGTATTTCATCTTGCGCCACAGGTAAAATATTATGCCCAGCGAATAGGACAATCCGCCCGCCAAAATAAACCACATTCCGCGCGCAGGCACGGTGTTAAGCATCTTTGGAAGTATGAATATCAAAGTCCAACCCATAAGCAAATATAATAATACAATCCATTTCGGCTGTTCATGCGGACGACGAATTTTCATCCATGCGCCGAATATTGTAATCGCCCAAAGGATTCCGAACACTGTCCAACCAATCCAACCCCGCATATTGACAAGTAAGAACGGCGTATACGTTCCGGCGATAAGCGCATAGATTGCTACACTGTCCCAAACTTCGAAAAAGCATTCCGACTTTTGCCCAATCATCGCGTGGCACATCGTCGACCCGAAATAAAGCGTAAACATTGTTACGCCGAAAATCGCGCACGCGACCAACGCCCATGCGTCCCCGTCCAATGCCGCAAAGACGCATAAAATGGTAAGGGCCGCGATTGCCAAACCGATGCCGATTCCATGCGTTAAAATATCCAAAACATTTTCTGATTTTGAGGGTTTGCGCTCCCACCGAAACAACCCCGACGCGCGAAGTGCGCGCAATAACATATTCGCGCGCTTGTCTTTTTTAATCACGCGCGCCTTGGCTTTTGTCGCATCACGCGCTTGTTTTTTTCTTTGTCTTTCTATCATTGCCATTTTTTCTTCCTTTTTTGTTTTTTATATTTCCCTTATCATTTCAATATAATTGCCGCCTGCGACAAATCCGAAATGCTTGTAAAAATTTACAAGCTTTTCGTTTTCCGCATCGGCATACATAACAACAAATTTTGAACCCATTTCCTTTACCTTGTCTACAAACCATTCTCCCAAAAGCTTATAGACCTCTGTCCCGCGGTGTTTTTTACTCACAACAAAGTAAGATACCGTAGACCACCGCCCGGTCAGTTTATCGCCGAATATAAACCCGGCAATTTCGTTATCAATTTCAGCCACGCCAAAAACACCGCGCGGGTCATTGATTTTATTTTCCATGTCGATTATTGCGATCGGAGACTCCCCGGTCAGCAATTCTCCCTCGACCTGAATATCCTGCACCGCTTTGAAATCCCGCGGTTCTGCCAAACGCACGATTATTGTGGACATTTTATATCCTTAATGTTGAACTTCGTTCATCATCTCAATCGGAAAGAAAGCATGTTTCTTATCCTTATACCAAACCCCGCGCAGCTTGTTCGTCGGCACCCCCGAAGGCAATCTTTGCTTTGCCGGCAACCCAGAAGCCAATCTCTGCATTGCAAGATTAACCGCATATTCTGGGGTTGCATTTCCGCTGCAGCAATACCTTCCATTTCGACTAAAAGCGAAATATATTGTCTCGCCCGTGTGCGTCAGCCCCTTGAATACTTCTGCTGTAAACGCTTCAAATATTTCTGTCTTAGGTTCTCTATCTTTTTTTCTATACCTATATTCAGTCATTGTTCCCAAAGCAAACAACAAAACGGAATGCCCGCGTCTTTTAATCATATACGGATATTCTTCACGCGAATGCTGCGTATTCATCATTTTTCTTTGCTCGTCACTAATACCAATTTTCTTAAATTGCATTTTATGTGGCTGCATTTTTAATCCTTTTTATCACCCTCTCTTCTCCCATAACTTGCATAATTGAATATAAATCCGGAGTGTTGGTGCGCCCAGTCAATGCAACGCGCAAAGCCATTGCCGCATCGCCGTTTTTAATACCAAAACGCGCCGCGATTTCTGTAATTTTATTCCACCATAAATCTTTCGAATCCGCGGAATCAAAGGTCCCAAGGAATTCGGATAGAATATCACTATGTAGGGGCGAATGAAAATTCGCCCTACTATCGGTCGCATCTGTGGGCGAATTTTCATTCGCCCCTACAAAAACATCATCAAAGAAATACGCGATTTCATCCAAAGTTTGCTTCCATGTGACAAAGTCTTTCCGAATGCGTTTTGGATTATCGCGTTCGATATTTAAAATATTGTGAAGGTATTCGCGTCTGCCCTGTATGCGCGCGTACCAATCCGCATCGAATTCGGATGCCCAATTCGTCACCCGGTCTGTGATTTCGTATTTGGATTCGTCCAAGCTTGCGATAAACTCCCGCGCCCACCATTCCATTTTTTTCATATCGAATAATGCGCCGGATACCGACAATTTCTTTATATTTACCGGATAATCCCAAATGGTCAAAGCGGGATTCTTCATCTTTGCTTCTTCATATCCGGATACTATCAAATTAAATACATATTCCAATACAGATTCCGGCGCCCAGCCGTCCGCCCAAAGGTTTGATACGGCCGCGACACGGTCTTTGCGTTTGGACAATTTTCGCCGATTTCCCGTTTCATCATCCAAGATATCAATCGTCGCATTATGAATAAATATTGGAGGCGTCCAACTCATCATATTATATAATTGAACATGAAGCGGCAAGCTGGGCAGCCATTCCGTGCCGCGCACAACATGCGTAATCCGCATAAAGTGATCGTCGCAAAGCATTGCAAAATGATAAGTCGGCAATCCGTCATTAGATTTTATAATAACGATGTCTTCGTCGTTTTCCGGGAATGCGACGCTTCCGCGAATGCCTTCCTTGCAATAAATTTTCCGATTATAATCGCCCGTTGAATAAAGCCGAATGCTTGGAACCCCGCCGGCATCCATTCTAGCCGCAATCTCATCTTCGGTCAAATTGCGGTCGCGGGCGAATGAACCGTAAATCCCGGTGCGAAGTCCCTCGGCCGATTGAACCTTGCGGATTTCATCCATTTCCTCGGGCGCAAGAAAACAAGGATACGCGCGGCCCGTCGCCAATAATTCCGCCGCGACAGAATGGTAAATTTCTTTGCGCCGGCTTTGCGTGTATGGCCCGTATGCGCCGATCTCACGGTCATCGCCGATCATCCCTTCGTCGATATTCAATCCGAATTTGCTAAGCGCGCCAACAATCACATCGACCGCGCCCGGGACTTCGCGCTTGGTATCCGTATCTTCCACGCGAAGCATATAAACCCCGCCCGATTGGCTCGCCAGCTTTTTATCAATAATATTCGGATATAAATTTCCAGTATGAAAAAAACCCGTGGGACTTGGCGCGATACGCGTGACCATTGCGCCGTCGGGCAAATTACGCACGGGAAATTTTTCTTCCAATTCCGCAATTGTATATTTCGGCGCCCCGCCCAATACTCGCGCGATTAAATCCGGTGATATTCCTTTTCTCATTTTTTGGCCTTGTTTTTCAATCCTATGGATTTTATACTAAAAATATGAAAAATACAGAGAAATCTTTTGTAATTCGCACTTTCGGGCGGACGCACGGGAAAAAATTGTCAGCTCATCAAGCGGATTTGGTCGAAAATTTACTGCCGAAATTGTCGCCTTTGCCGGGCGACGCGCAGGATACGCAGATTCTTGAAATCGGATTCGGCGCGGGAGAGCATTTGCTTCACCTTGCCGAATGGCATCCGGATGCCGGAATCATTGGGGCCGAGCCTTTTATGAATGGCGTGGCATCGTTGCTTTCGCATATGACATGCGAATGTTCAAAGTGCAAAGTGCAAAGTTCAATTTTGGATTTAATAAAACCTGAATATCGAAATATTAGGATTTGGCCCGACGACGTCAGAAAATTATTTGAACTTTGCACTTTGAACTTTAATAAAATTTATATTTTGCATCCAGACCCTTGGCCTAAATCAAGACATGAAAAACGCCGCCTTTTATATGCCGAATTCTTAAATGAATTGGCCGCGCATTTGGACGCGAACGGCGAAATAATAATCGGAACAGACCACGGGGATTACTTTGAATGGGTTCTGGAACAAATAAAGAAATCGAATTTAAAAATAATAAATAAAGATTTCACAACGCCGCCCGAATCGGGACTGACCACCCGATACAAAAACAAAGACATGTTCGGGCGGAATTTGACGCAATATTTGGTGCTTACCCGTTAGCCCCGTTCCGGGTTATAGTTACGGAATACTTCGAACATATCCAAATAACTTTCTCCATGCCTATCTACATTCGCAATTTGTTCGTTGGCGATTCTCTTGATAGTTTGCGAAGATGTTTCATATGCAAGCTTCTTGCCCGCCGCCAATTTTTTACTTAATAACCGGTTCGCGGCGTCTTTGGCCGATTTTGCTTTGGACGATGTTTTCGATGTTTCCCAAGATTTTACATACATATCATAAG
>WRIM01000004.1 GCA_009782725.1 Alphaproteobacteria bacterium
TCTGGTTTTTCTTTTCTTTTTTAAGCATTTCTTCGGAATATTTTTGGGCGGCGGCCACCGTGTCTTCATAGAACTTCATTGTTTTGTCCATGGCGCAATATTTCTCTATCATATCAAAATAACAGTTTACAAAATCCTCATCATCGCCAAGGCCGTATTTGACCGCATCGCAATCTTTGGCGTGCCATATGAATTTTTCCTGTTCCGATAGTCCGGTTATGTCCTTAATTTCCGTTGTTTTATACTGTACGCCTTTCTGGGCGTCGTATTTTACATCAGTGTAAGCGAATACTTTTTCCCGGCCTTTATAATCAACCTCTATATACGATATTGTATGTTGCCATGGCTTATATCCGCTCTTACAGAAATTACCGATTTCTATAGGTGTATGAATATATTCTCTGGCCGACTTTTTCAAAACCATAAAAGTACTGAATCGTGCATTCGGGTTAGTCTTCATCGATTCTGCAATCTTGTTCGCATTTGTCGCGCCGTCTTCAATCGCTTTTTGTATCGCGCCTACATCGTTGCGTTGAACCGCCCGCTCTAGCGCCGCGTTCGCTTTTTGAATTGTGGCTTCGTCCGGCGCCGCGGCATACATGCACGTGCATGACAAGAATAAAAAAATGGCGGCGGCGATTTTTCTCATTTTATTCTTTTCAATATTTCTTGACGTACTTTGTGATAGTCCGGGATTTCGACGATTGTGATTTCAAAGTCGGGCGCGCCGTTAGCGGCGGATTTGCTGTGTCCCGGCGTGGATATCCCAATGCTTGCCGTGTCGGCAATTTGCGATATTATTCCGCGTGATATCGCCGCGTCCGTTATGCGGCCGTAAGGCACAAATCGTATTTGTTTTGAAATCAATCCGCCGACGGAATAAACGCCCGAGTTTGTCAGTATAAAATGAAAGCTTATACTCCGCGCGTAAAACAAAGGCACGAACAAAATTACCATAATCATTCCGAAAAATATAGGCACGCCAAAATCGACTGTATAATTCGTCGAATTATATATAATTCCAAAAAAGATGCTCAAAAACACGGACAGCGCGATTCCGGGTATGATTGATTTCATAAATCCGGCCGAATTCAATGTTTTCGTATGAAGAAACACCCGGTCGCCCGACTTTAGATATTGTTTCCAATTGTCGTTCATAAAGTCCATTTTATGTTCCCTTATCTTCCGCCGAATCCGCCGCCGCCGCCTTGTCTGTTACCGCCGCCGATTGCGACGCTTTGTCTGTTTGTCTGGCCCGTTCTTCCGGTTATAACGCGGTCGCCTTTTTCAAGCGAGATATCGCCGGTCGTGATGATTTCCGTTTCGGTCGCAGTGGTAAGGCCCCGTTTATAAGGCACGATCACCATGGTTGTGCGCGGCGCGGTGCCGCGTTCGATAAGCAATGCGTTGCGGCCGGTCAAATCGCCGTTCTGCACGCGGGCGTCGTTCGTCAAAGACTTTAAATCGCGGACCAAGAATGCGGAATTCGCGGCCTTCCATACATCTTCGCGTTCTTCGATTGAAATCGTAACAAACGCCGTCATTCCGGGCATAAGGCGAAGGTCTTCGTTATCCACATCGATAATCACGGTGTATACCACGACGTTTTGCGTGGTCGTGGGGCTTAGGCGTATTTGTTCGACCGAGCCCTTGAAAGTTGTTGCAGGAAATGCGTCAACGGTGAATGTCACGGCTTGGCCCATTTTTACCATTCCTATGTCGGCTTCGGACACGCTTGTCCATATTTGCATCTTGCTAAGGTCTTCGGCGATTTCGAATAATTCCGGTGCCTGAAAGCTACTTGCCACCGTCTGTCCCCGGTCGACCTTGCGCGATATTACCGTGCCGTTTACGGGCGAAGTGATAGTCGCATAGCCAAGGTTTACAAGAGCCTGGCTGTGTTGCGATTTCATTTGGTTTACGCGTTGCGTCGCGGTTTTAAAGTTCGTCTCATCATTTTCCATTTCCGCGCGCGCGATAAATCCGTCGTTGTACAAAGTGCGGCTTCGTTTGTAATCCGCGTCAGCCTTGCGCAATGTGGCCTCGGCGGATTCAAGCGCCGCCTTGGCTTCGTCCACGCGGGCCTGTAAAACCGACGGATCGATTGTAAGCAATAATTGGCCTTTGGTGACGACATCGTTAAAGTCGACGTAAATTTGTTCGATGATGCCGGACACTTGGGCCCCAACTCTGATAGTATTCAAAGGCCGTATTTCGCCGGTCGCGGTTACGACTTGCTTTAGATTGCCGCGAGTAATCGGCACGGTTGCAAAGTCCGACGCATTCCGACTTTTGCTTGGGGTCGCCCAATAAAGTATTCCGCCCAGTATGATAATTCCAAACACAACCCACCATTTGCGCCGCCAAGCCCATCCGCCTGCGCGCTCCGCGCTCCGGCGGACAAGTCCGCCCGTTCGTGCCAGTATAATTTTAAATTTGGATTCTTTTTTCTCTAATTTTTTGACTGCCATTCCCTTCTCCCTTGAATCATATATTATATCATAAAAAGCCCGGATGCAAAAATAGTTTGAGTTTTTTTACATCGGGATTATAATCCAGAAAAATCGGGGCAGAATATGGAATTATTAGACATCTATGATGAACATGGAAATCCGACCGGACGCGTCGAAACCAAAGAGCGCGCGCACGAACTTGGCCTTTGGCATATTAACGCGCATATCTGGATTATCAATTCCAATGGGGAATTATTGTTGCAACTTCGTCATCCGAACAAAGTAACCCACCCGAATATGTGGGATATATCCGCCGCGGGACATATCCGTGCGGGCGAGACTATGGTTCAGGGCGGACTTCGTGAATTAAAGGAAGAACTTGGCGTCACGGTTTCGACATCGGAATTGAAATATCTGTTTACAATCAATCACGACCCGACCGAGCCTTCGAATAACAAAGAAATAAACGACATATTTCTTTTGAGTCTTGATTGGCCGGCAGACAAATACGTATTCCCAGACACCGAAGTCGTCGCGGTCAAATATATGCCATGGCGCGATTTGGCGAAAATGACGCATGATGAATTATTGGCCGCGCGTATTCTTCCGCATGCAGAACTGAAAGGTTTGTTCGAATATCTTGATAAAAACGGGTTTTGATTATTCCCCCGATTCCAATTGTTCTTTTAATTCGCCAAGCGCCAAAGCAACCGCCGCGCGTTTGACGTACAAATCGTATTTCGCCACGATATTTTGACGCTGTGCGTTTGCCAAATCTGTTTGCTGGGTAGACCAGTCAAGCATCGTTGCGCGGCCGACTTTGTACATTCCGGACACAACGCGTTCGGATTCCGTCGCGGATTTCAACAATGTTTCCGTTTGAACCAAAACCTTTTGCGCGGTTTGATAATTCTGATAAGCGGTCCAGATGTCTTGGGCTACGCCGTCTTCTTTTTGCCGCTCAAGCTCTTCCGCGCGTTCGTAATTTACATTCTGCGCCCGAAGATTGTAAAGATTTGCAAAGCCCGCAAATATCGGCATGCTTGCGCGCACCCCGATGCTTGCGCCCAATTTGTCGTTCGGGCCCGCGCCGTACGCCGAATAATTATTATCGAAATCATAAGACAGGCTTCCCGACGCCGAAATGCTTGGCAAATTGCGCAAGAATGCGGAATTCCGCCGATGCCACGCGGCGTTCGTAGATTCCCGCGCGGATAACAAATCGGGACGCTGACGTTTTGCTTGGTCTATTAATTCATCGATTGTTTTGTTGTCCGCCTGTCCCCCGAATGACGCCGGCATATCCGCAATAAGAAGGTTGTCGCCTTGGGGGAATGACAAAAGATTCAACAATTGTCCCTTGGCGATTTCGCGGTTGCCTTGTGCGCGTTGAAGTTCTAATTCGCGGGTCGCCAACATCGTGTCGGCCTTTAATACATCGGCCTTGGCCACCGCGCCGGCTTTGTACTTTTTGGATGCCATGTCTTGGGCGTCTCTTGCTACTTTGGCAAGCTCGGTCGAGACCCTGACTTCGGCATCGGCGCCCAGCATGCCGTAATATGCCGCGACAAGCTGGTACACATAATTTTGAACCGTATTGCTGTAATCAAACCCGGTGGCGCGCCATACGGCCGACATCTGAGAAAGGTCGGAAAACCGCTTTCCAAAATCGAACAGCAGCCAGCTTGCAGATAATGAAGCCCCAGTCATAGTATCCGACCAGTTTTTGTTACGATATTGCTTTGTTGCGGAAACGCTTCCCGAAATGTCCGGAAGATACGGCGCATATCCCGTATTCTTGGAAAGGCGCGCGGATTCTGCCGCCAAATATGCCGCGGCCGTCTGGGGATTCCGGCAAAGGCCGACGCGCACTACTTCATCCAATGTCATGACGTGCGTCGGAGCGGACGTTATATCATTGCAATTTTTCTTTGCGGCGAATGCGCTGGGCCCCATAAATGTAACCAGGCCCATGGCCGTTAAAAACACTATTTTTTGTTTCATTATTGATTCTCTCTTAACCCGAATATTATAGCATAAAAAGAAATCCGGCAAAAGCCGGAATTTTATTTGACCAGTTTTCCGCTGTCCGCAGCAAAGGTCTCGACGCCCACCGTGATGCGGAATTCACCGCTGTCGGTTTCGGAAATTTTGGGCGTGCATCCGGCCTTGGTTTTAACGCGCCAGAAAATATCGCCATTTTTTGTGTCGATCGCATAAAGGTAATTATCCGTGCCGACGATAAATGCGACCGCGCCCGCAATCAAGAACGGCACGCCGGTGCCGATTTCCTTGCACCATATTATTTTACCGTTTTTGTCGTTGATTTTGCAAAATGCATCGCCCAATCCGCCTGCGAATACGGCGCCGTCCGCGACGATTACGGGCGCAACGATATCAAGTATGGTCGCCCCGCCGGTCAGCATGGTTTGTTTATAAACATCCGCGACCCATACAGGCTCGCGCGTTCGGATATTTACTTTGACTACTTCGCCGGTGGAAAGGCCCGAATATACGAATCCGTTCGCAAATACGGGCGTTCGTTTGACATCGACGCGGGATATTGTGGGAAGCCCGGAAAATATCTTTTTGCGTGTCCCGTCCGCATCAACCTGCCAGATTACATTGTACGAATCTTGTTCGAATTTGATTTCGGACTCTGCGGTTTTGGTTTCGGGCATTTTTATAAGACCCTCTGGAATAACCCTGTTTTCTGCGACAATTTCACCGGAATCAAAAACCGGAGTGCGATGCCCGGGCAATATGGGGTCTTTTTTGGCGCAAGCGCCAAGGAAAATAACAATTAACAAATAGCAAATAGCAAATTTTTTCATTAACGCAGAGCCTCGGCTTGCGCGGCGATTGCCGCCGGCGCGTCTTTATCCGTTATAATACGGTCAAGCCAGACGTTGGCGTTTGTCACGTCATTATCGCTAAGATATTTTTGCGCGACGAACAAAAGCCCCGTATAATAAAAAGGCGAACGCTTTGTCTGCAAAGGCGCCAAGAATTTTTCGAATTCTGCCGGTGTCATAGAATCTGCTTTTAACACCGCTAAATTGATTATTGCCATATCCCGGAAATCGCGCGTCGCGCCATTTTTTGCCAATTGTTCGAATTTTGAAACGGCGTTGTCACGATTGCCGGTTTGCAAATCGATTCTTGCAGAATTGAACAGCGCCAAATCGCCCATGCCGCCCGATGATTTCGCGGCGACTCTGGCCAGTGCTTCGGATGCGGCGGCGGGATTCCCGTTGTCCAGCATCATCATTGCGGTCTCGAACGACATGGCCGCGTTTCTCTTTGCCACTTTGTTATAATGCCGCATGATTTGAACGCTTGCCACGACAACCAAAACGATTACGGCGATGACGATCAAAGCACGCGCATGTTGTTTCACAAAGTTCAATGTTTCTTGGGCGTGAACCTCTTCATTCACTTCGCGGTACAATGCGTCTTCGGCGTGATCCGACAAAGTCTTTTTCGGCTCGTTCGTTTTGTTTAATTTTAAAACTTCTTTAAGGCTGACCATTTTAAAAACTCCGTTTCTAGTGATATGTGACAAGTGATAAGTGATAGGAAGTCTGATTCAGGTTCAATCTTCATATCACTTATCACCAGCAAACGCGTCAGCGTTTGCGATATCACTTGTCACTATAGTGATAACTATTGTTATCACTATTATATCCCTATTGCAAATGAAAATTAATTACTTATAATGTAGGCATGACAAAATCCACCGCCATATCAACGCCTAAAGTCGCCTTGCCCGCGATATCTGATGAGTCGGGATTGGAACGCTATATACGAAGCGCCCAGAATTTCCCATTGCTTACCGCGGATGAAGAATATAATTATGCCACCGCTTTCCGCAATAATCATGACAAAGCGGCCGCGGAAAAGCTTATTACAAGCCATTTGCGCCTTGTCGTATCCGTCGCGTACGATTTCAGAAATTACGGAATTCCGGTCGGCGATTTGATTGCAAGCGGCAACCTTGGCCTTATGCAGGCTTTGCAGAAATTCGACCCGGAACGCGGGTTTCGATTCTCCACATACGCGATGTTTTGGATTCGGGCCGAGATTTACGAGACAATCCTTAACAACTGGTCCATGGTGAAAATCGGAACATCCGCCAATCAAAAGCGTGTGTTCTTTAATCTTGCGCGCGCCAAACGTGCGCTTGGGATTATGGACAATAATTTATCGGGCGACCAAGCCGCGCAGATTGCGGAATATCTTGACGTGCCAGAGTCTGACGTGGTAAATATGGCGGGAAGAATATCCGCGCGCGATTTGTCCCTAAACCGCCCCGCGCATGACGAGGCGGGATCCGCAGACATATTATCAAACCTTGCGGATACGGGCGATTCTATCGAAGACAGGGTCGAACGCGCGCAATTTCGGCGCATGGGGCACGAATTACTGACCAAGCATATGGCGGATTTGCCGGAACGCGACCGCGAGATTTTAATCGCAAGACGGTTAAGCGACCCGGTTCAAACGCTTGAACAATTGTCCGAAAAACACGGAATATCGCGCGAGCGCGTACGTCAAATCGAAGAGCGCGCATTTGCAAAATTGCGGAACGCAATTTTGCAAGATACCAAAAAATAACAATTAACAATTAACAAATAACAATTGATGTCGATTTTTATTTCAGAATTGTTTGGAAATTTTGACGGGTGAAAATATGTTAAAGAAAGTATTTTGTTATTTGTTAATTGTTAATTGTTATTTTTGCATCGGCACCGCCGATGCATCGTTATTGGAATACGAGCGCGGCGATTTAAACCTTAAACTTACCGGCGAAGGAATGCTTGGCGGCGCTGCGGCCCGCGACCCCGATGATAATTTTATATATGACTTTCGCATTCGTGCCGCTGCAAATTATCAATTGACCGAAACATGGAAGCTTGGCGCGGTATATTCTTACGATGAATTAACGCGAAGCCGCGATAAGCTTGCGCGCGACGCATTTGTTTTTATCGAAGGCGCAAAGGGAAGATTGGAATTGGGCCAGACTTCGTCGATTTCATCGAAATTGGGTCTTGGGCTTCCCGATGTAGGCGCGCTTCGCCTTAATGATTATTCGATTGTTTATGAAATTGCGAATCCGGGCGTGCCGCTTATCTCGAATCCGATTGCGGGCGGATCAAGATATGCTCTTCGCGCGAATATTGTGTCCGCGCCGACAAATCCGGTACAGGTCGGGGCAAGTTTCGCGCCCAAAAGCGACCGTTTCAACGCAGTGTATGATATTGGTTTGCGATACAGAAAACCGGAAGGCAAAACGAAAACATCCATGTCGTTCGGCGTGAAATATATAGATGCGCCGGACGGATTAATCACCGACCATTTCGCGCCGAGACTTACAGCCGATTGGCGCGCGGCTTTGATAAGCGGATTGAATGTGCAATATAACAGCTGGCAGTTCGGCGCGAACGCCCAGGGTATTTATGACAGAAATCCTATTGGTATTGCGACCGACGGACTTCGATTCGGCGCGGGCGCGTCTTATGATTTGTTAAAGTTCAGCGCATCTGTATCTTATATATTTTCTGATACCGGAATATGGGAACACGCCGATACAATCGACATCGGCTCGCAGACCGCGCATACGGGCGTCGTATCATTACGCTATAAAATAAACGAATATTTCGATATATGGACATCCGGGGGATTGACCGCGACGGATTCGAATGCATTCCCATTTATTTCCGCCGGTGTTCGTGGAAAATTTTAATTGACCGGTGTTATAAAATTGTTCTAAGATTCCCTTGTAGAGAGGGAGTTTTTATGCCAATTAAAAAAGTATCCAAAAAACCCGCGCAAACGCGCGCAAAAAAATCAGTCGCAATTGCGCCAAAAGCTTTGAACGCACGAATCGAAAAAGACGAGCGTAAAATCGTAAGATTGGAATCGTCGCGTTTCGCGCTTTATATTTATTGGATGATAATCGTGTTCTTTGTCGGCGCGACGTTCTATATATTGGGGCGAAGCTATTCCATATTGAATCCGAAAACAAATGTCGAGGTCGTTAGCGAATCGGCGGTGATAAATATTGCCCAGATGACGCCCGCTGCGCGTGCGGATTTGGCCGTCGACCGCGCCAAAACCGGCAAGGCTAAATTGTTGGCTGGCAATGTTATAACCGCGATTGCGGATTTGAGCATTGCAATCGAAGCGGCGCCGGATTTCGTCGACCCGTATATCATCCGCGGCGAAGCGTTTATGCAAACCGGCGATTACAATCGCGCCATGGAAGATTTCAATATGGCGATAAATCTTGACCCGGTGAATTCGGTGGCGCTGTACGATCGCGCGATACTTTCCGCAAGAATGGAAAATTTCGATGCGGCCTTGGTGGATTTGGCGGACGCGTTGTCCGCGAATAACATCCGGCCAAGCGACATAATTTCGAACCGCGACATAATGTCCCGCCGCGCGCAAATCATGCTTTGGAACAAAGATTTCGAAGGCGCGGTTGTGAATTATAATGCGGCGATTGCGGCATCCACCGTGGCAAGCTATGAAGACTTTGCAGGCCGCGCCGAAGCATGGACGGCGTTGGGCATGTATCAACAGGCCGCGGACGATTACCTTGCCGCCATTACGATAATTTCGAACACGATTCAGAATGCCGATACTAACGAGCAAAGAAATCAAATGTCCCGCGCCGCGTTGTCGTTCTTTGAAAAATCAGGCGCCCTGCATGTGACCATGGGCGACATGGAAGGCGCAAGGACAGACTTAGAGGCCGCGTACACGCTTGCCGCCACAATGGGCGATACGGATACGACAAACAGGCTTCAAGCATTGATTAATGATTTGAAATAAAAAAAAAGGCGCGATGCGCCTTTTTTTTTATAACATTTTAATTTCATGCTCGTCCAATTCCCGAAATTTCCCGGGCGCCAAATCTTTCAACTGTATCGGGCCGTACGCGATGCGTTTTAATTTCGATACAGGCAATCCGATATAATCGAACGCTATGCGGATTTCGTTTTTCTTGCCCTCGCGCAGTTTAATCGACACGCTTAACGGATAGCGTGATATCAATTCTATTTCCATTGGCGCGTACTTTACGCCGCCAATTGTCGCGCCGCGCCGCAGTGTTTCGAAAATTGAATCATCGGAATGAAGCGGCGATAAAAACCGCCGCAAATTATTTGCGGCCCGTCCCGCGCCAATGTCGGCCAAGCTTTTCGGACGAAGTTTAGCCTCGTACTCACGAACTATGCCAGATTCGGGCAAAGTCAATTTTCGCGCCAATTCGCCGTTATTGGTAAGCAATAATAATCCGGTGGTTTTAAAATCAAGCCGTCCGATATATTTAAAAGTCTTAAATTCTTTCGGCAATGTATCGTAAATCGTCGGCCGGTTTTCCGGGTCGCGCGCGGTCGTCATAGTATCAATCGGTTTGTTGAATGCAATCACGCGAACCGGTGCGGTCGCAGATATTGCGCGCCCATTTATTTCGACGCGGTCTTTTTCATTTACAAAAAATACGGGTGTTGTAACAACTTTGCCATTTACGCGAACCGCGCCGCTCTCTATCATGCGTTCCGCATCGCGGCGCGATGCCGCGCCCGTTTCCGCGATAAATTTTGCAATGCGAATCACGACAGTATCTCTTTCAATTCCCGCATATCGTCGGGCAATTTCGCGCGGAATTTCAAAGGCGCGTTTGTCACCGGATGATTTAATTCTAAGATTTCGGCATGCAGCATCTGACCATGATGAGTTTTTATAAATTCCAACAATTCCGGATTTTTAACGCTTCCCAAACGGGTATTCCCGCGTCCGTAAAGCGGGTCGCAAAGCACCGGAAATCCATGCGATGACAGATGCACGCGAATTTGATGCGTGCGGCCGGTAAACAAAGTGCACCGCAATTCCGACACGTTATTGCGCGGCCATGCGTTGATGACGGTGGCGCTTGTCTTTGCTTCTTTGCCGCCGACTTTCAGCATTGTCATTTTCTGACGGTTGCGCGTTCCGCGGCCGATGTTTCCGGTGATGTCGGCGCTTTCCCAATTCGGCACGCCCCACACGAACGCGATATATTTCCGCGTCAAATCATGCGCCGCGAATGTTTTGGTAAGAACGCGATAAGCCGCATCCGACTTTGCGAAAATCACAACGCCGGATGTATCTTTGTCCAAACGATGCACGACGCCAGGACGAGTGTCCCCGCCCAACTCGGACAAATTGGTATGCGCCAAAATACCCTGAACCAAAGTGCCGGAATCGCGCCCCGCGCCGGGATACATAGAAATGCCGCGCGGTTTGTTTATGACGATTATATCGTCGTCTTCATATAAAATGTCGAGCGGCATTTTGTCGTGACAGGTGACAGGTGATATGTGATATGTGGTTCTTTCCGGAATCGTGACACTGTATTCTTCGCCGATTTTTACTTTGTCTGAAAGTTTCAATTTACGAGTAACGAGCAACGAGTCACGAATCACGAACTTTTGAATTTCATTTCTTGAAAATTCCGGCATCTGAAGGCTCAGAAATTTATCAAGCCTTACACCCGCATCCGTATCAGCAACAGTAAAAGTTTTTATATTATCGGTCATCAATCTCTTCCATAATCGCCCCAATCCGGGCCGATTTTACATTCGTTTAATTTTACTTGAATCTTGGTGCCGCTTGATGTCGTGTCGCATATCATGATTCCGGTCGTGCGCGCTTGGGTTGCGTTTCTTGTCGCTTCGCGGTATGCGAATTGAATCGTTTTCGGCGCGGTCAAACATGTTATGCGGCCCATTGCAATCCGATTTGTATCCCAATCGAAATGGTTCGAAGGCGATACCCAAAGACGCCCGCTTTCCGTTTGGCCATAGCATGGAAATCCGTCCAAGAAATATAATTCCAAACCGACATTCGTAACGCTTCGATCGCGGCCGAATTGTATTTGAAATTCACGAAGCCTTAGACCTGTTACCGCCTCCCAATCTATACTTGTCGAGAAAATCGAAGGCTGGATAAAAACCGGCGGGACTGGGGTTGTCGCGTTGGCTGCGCCAATTAGCAAATAACAATTAACAAATAGCAAATAACAAAATATTCTTTTTATCATATTTTCACCTGTTTAAAAAACTGAAAACAATTTAAAAATAAAAAATAAGCATTAATTGTTATTTGTTATTTGTTAATTGTTCATTCCTTAACAAACTCTATCCCGAATTTTACCGCAGAGGCATCGGCGTCGGTCACCGTGTGTTTGAACGTAACCGATTCCCCGCCGTCAAGAAGCGGCGTCGGCGGAAGAAATTTCTGCGTCCCCAAAACCTCGTTATTCTCGTTCTTCATGATGACAAGCATGGATGAGATTCCTTGGATCCTGTCCGTGCGGTTTGTAATTTCTCCGGTGATAATCCATTGCTTTTCACCATTGGTAATTGTTGGCTGTACAGGGCCAAGATGCACCACCAAAGGCGCCGATATTTGCGCGTTCTCTGCCCGGTGTTTTAGCAAAACGACGGCGGTGAAAAGCCCCGCCGATATCAATGCGATGACGCCTGCGAACACAAGAAGTATGCCGTTGCCGCGCCGTGTCTTGGGCGTCCAAATGCGCCCACAGCACGCGCACCTTAACGCGGAAGAACCCGGAAGGTTCACGGCGTATTCGGTATGGCAAACGGGACAAGTTATTTTCATGACAATTAAGTTTAGTATAAATTATTCCAAATTCAACTGAATATATTTTGCGCGGACGCGCGACTCTATATCGGCCAAAGCACCCATGAAATCCGATACCGTGGCGTTGGCGTTGCCCGCTATGGGCGACATTGCCCTTTCCGACTCTGTTCGGGTGTTTCCGGATTCGCGCTTTATAACTGTTTGCATCATAAGGCCGAGATTGGCCAATGAAAGGTCGGTCAGATTCGCGTCCCCCTCGTTCATGTTCCAATACAATCCGGGATTTATCGGGTCTTCGATTCTATTTCGCACAAGCAGCCGCGGCGTGACGGAACCCGCGAAACCAACACTGACAAACATGGCGGAAATTCGTCCGCCCGTCATATCAAGCGTTCTGTTGATTGAAAGCGTCGCCGCACCCGTGCCCGTGCCGATAGACATTCCGGACAAATTCAGATTGCCCGCCCACATTTCGCGCGCCGTCAAATTATTAAACCGGCCAAGGTTCGATAATGTTATCTTGTCCGCATACATCCCGCGTCCGTCGGATGAGAGGGTGCCGTTTATTGTGGTGTCCCCAGCAACATTTATCTTGCCGTCCAAATTCGGGCGATTTTCCATTGCAAGCCGCGTCGCGTTTACAGTGCCCGCGTTTATAAATTCCGAAAACCGCGCGTTTTCCGATGCGATTGTGCGCGCGGCCGCAATACTGTTCCCGCCCATGGAAATATCGCTTTGCATCGTCGCGTCCGCAACGTTCGCGCTTGCCGCGCGACGTATAAAATCAAAGCCCGAACGCGCGACGCCCGTCAAATCAAGAAGCGCGTTATCGGAAAAATTCGCGTTCCATATATTTATATTTTGCGCCCATGTTCCGAATGCTCCAATGGCCCGGTTGCCTTCGGCGATACCGGCGGTGCCGCCCGCGATTTCCGCAACCTCGCGCGTGCGCATTGCGTTTAATTCGGATGCCTCCATTATAACCACGCCTTGAAGGAACGACCGACGGTTGCGGTCGGCCGTTTTTATAATGCGAAGCTGAAACTGTTCGGATTTTTTAATGGCGTCGACGTTAAGGCCATAGTCGGCAAGGTCGGCAAGTTTTACGCGCGTGACATTGCGGCTTATCGTTTGGGTAAGAGAAGCCTTATTGTCTTCGATGTATCTTTCAAGTGCAGCGCGCACCAACGCCATGTCGTTTGCGACAATCACGTTTTCGGCGCGCGCGACACGCGCAACCTCTGTCCTTATCAAGAACGGCAGCATCGCCGCCGCAAGCGCAAGCGCAAGCAAGAATTCGATCATCATATTGCCGCTTTCAGACCTATTCACTTGGCGCTCCTTGGCTTTTTGTTCGGACTGATTTCCACCCGGATTTTATTATCTTGTCGAATTCGGCGGAGACTATGTTTGCGCCCTGCGCGATATTGCCGGTTTTGCGAAGGTTAAGGTTGGTAAAACGCGGCGGAGAATTCGACGGAAAATTCCAGTTGCCCAGTTTCAGCGGTCCAGAGCCGTATCCTGATAAAAGCTCGCTTGATATCGTCATGCCGTATCCTTCGGAAAAGCGAAGCTCTATGGCAGATATAAAAGGCACGGATACGGAATAAGCGGTGACGCCCGCAAACCCGGTCACCGTCCGCGCGTAAGAAGACCGCAATGTAAGGTTTCGCCCGACGTGAAGCGCGTCTGTGACGCTTGCGCGGTCTGCGATTATGGATCCATTCGTCGACCAATTCGCGGTGCCCCCCGTGCCCGTGAGTATTTTGGATTCTATCGTTCTGAATCCGGCGACGTCTTGTGTTGCGCGAATGCTGGAGAAAGTTGATTCGGACGGGTCGATATTCGCGCCCCCCGGGAAATCTGCCAATTCCGCGGAAAAGGCAAGCGCATCCGTAAACCATGTGCCGACCATTTTCGAATCAAGCGTCGCGGCGGCGGCGATATCGATGTCCTTGATGCTGTGTCGGGACATCCATAAATCCCGCTCCATAGTATTAAGGCGATTGTCGTCCAAATGCATTCGATGAAGATAGAATTCCGAATCGTCGTTTGAAATCGTAATCGATACCCGATAAATCAAATCGCCGGGTTGAAAGGTTTCCGATTCCACGCTCCAATTTCCGGTTGGGGAAAAGGCCGTGCCAAAGTCATCTACAATCGCGCTGTTGTTCCCAAGATTTCGCGCAACCTTGGCGGTGCGAATTCCCGGCATATTGTTGAACAAAAGATACGAATCAATCGTCGTGCCGCCGCGATGCCGATACTTGTCGATAAACGCGGCGTATGGAATCGATGCTTTGGCATTTGTTGTTTTCTTTGGGTCAAGGCCGGCGATTATAAACATTTCCGCGCGGTCAAGGTCGATTTCGGCGTATGCCGGCCAATCGGCTTGGTTTTTGCGAACGTATCCGGATATCTTATCCGCCCAAGACGATATCTCGCGCGCGGTTGTGACGTCGTTGATTTCCCGGCTTGTCTCTGCGATTCTGTTGTATACAAAAGGCGTCATAGCGGCGACAAGGCCAATGGCCAGCAATGTTTCAAGAAGATTCGAACCACGTTGTTCTAACATCCGCTTTTGCCCTCTAATAAACATTTTTTCAAATCGATTCTTCGTTCTAATCTCTGCCAAAATACGTATCTGCATACGATATTTTGGGAAAGCGATTTCGAATTGTATGTATAAGACGCGCCCAAATTCCCAATAATATTTCTGCATCCGGTTGTCGCGCCGGACGCGTCGTCTATGCTTGATATTATCAATATGCCGTCGTTATTGATGTCGGCGATTTCCGCATCCGGCAACACGGTTACCCCCGAAAGCCGTATGTCGATGATTACCGGGCCCGTGCCGCCCGCAAGCAATGCCGAAGAAGTCTGGTCGCGCAGCGTTAAATTTGTCGCCGCGATGTAATCAGCCTCTATCCCGCTTTTGGCAGAGTATGTGAATTCGTATTCGTCTATAAATACGTCTTGGCCGCGGGCGGCGTTTATAAACCCGCTGACCTCTAATCGTTCTGTATCAAGCGTTACGTTTTCCAAAACCGCGTTTTCGCGTATATCCCAAACAAGAGGGCCCGCGAACGCGGTGCGTCCGGCCGCCATGGTAAAGTCGTAAACAGACAGCGTGTCTGTGTTAAGATTTGGAGGCTCGCCATATTTCGCAATTGTCGGCGTGGAAAGATTTTTAACGTTCAGCACGCCTTTGGTCACGTTCAGCGATTCGTTAAAAGTCGCGCGGCGTATATTCAATTCGCCGAATCTGTTTCGCATTTTTCGGCCGTCTTCTATTCCGGACAAAACAAAGTCGCCCGCAAGCACGTTTTTAAAGTTTCCTTCGCGCGCGGCTATATTATTCGCGGCGCGAATGTCGTATCCCCCCATATTCAAATCCGTATGGAATTTATTGTCGTTGATATTGCGGGCGCGCCGCGCAAGCATTTCGGAAAATTCGGACGCCCCCGACGCGCGGACGTAAATCGCGTTTTGATTCGGCTTCCAGCCGAATGCGTCGGGCTCTAAAACCCACCCAGCCGTCGCGCCCCGCAATACTTTGTCTTCCGCATCGAATTCGGATGCCCAGAATCCAATCCGCACGCTTAATTCCGCGCGGGCGGCATGCGACATTTTGCCGGGCGCGATCGCAATGAACGCAATCGCCTCTTCTTCGTTTTTTATCGTAACCATGGATATATTTTGTTCGAACGGGGTTCGCGCAACAAACCCAAGCGGCAGCCCATAAGGCTCCAATGCGTCCACGAATTTATCGTGTTCGAATAACGCGACGCCGTACGGCAATTGGTCCGAATTATCGCGGATGTATTCGGATGCGGCGCGCGACGCCGATTCAATCTGGGCCGTGGTAGCGGCCATTTTCGCAGATAATTCCGCGCCCGACATTTTTCGGACAAGAAAAGGCATAAAGGCGATTATTATGGAAAGCGCCAGCAGGGCCTGTAACAAAAAATTCCCACGCTGTGTCAAAAGACATCCCTCCTACAAGCCGAATATTAGTCAAATAAAAAAAATATTGCAATCGGTTTTGACATGGGTTATATTGATATCGTTCAAACATAAATAATGAACCTGCTTCCTATGCTTTATGACTTATTTTACGACCGTACGGTTGTTAGTTGTTAGCTGTTAGTTGTTAGTTAGAAAAACGGAGTTTTTCAATCATGCAATACAAAAAAAATCAAATGTCGGTCGGGCTGATGATTCAGCGGTGCCACCGTTGGCGCCAAAAGCGCAAGCAATACCTTGACCAGGCGCGCCAAACCCAAGACGAGATCGAACGCGAACGCTTGCTTCAACAGGCCGAGCATTACGGCCGCATAGTCAGCGACGAGCAAGGCAAAATCGACACGACCCGCGGCCCTGTAAAGGGCGAGCAATGCCCGATATCGGACGACGACAAAGAAGACGATGAAGACGAATCCTTTCCGGATTTTCTGAAACAGCTTTAATACAAGTAGTAAGTAGTAAGTATTAAGTAGTAAATAATGTGTCGGCTACGCCGACAGCCTGATACAATGGATTCCCGCCTACGCGGGAATGACGGTTCATTCTATAACTTACTACTTACTACTTACTACTTAATACTTAATACTTACTACTTGATACTTGCTAATTCCCAGTCTATACTGTCCCCATGCAAATATTAAACCGCTATTTCATGCGTCAATTGACGGCATTTTTCATAATGCTGTTGCTTGTTTTATCCGGGCTTGCATGGATGACGCAGATTCTGTCTCTGTTAAAATTCCTTATACAATACGGCGTGGATTTGTGGGCTTTTACGGGGCTTACCATTTTAACATTGCCGTTCGTGATATCCGTCATCATACCTTTTGTTTTATTCATCACGGTTATGTTCATATACAACCGGATGATTTCCGACCGCGAGGTGACAGTTATGGCGTCCGCGGGCCTGTCGCCTATTCAATTGGCGTGGCCCGCGATAAAGCTTGCCGGGATATTGGCGGCGCTTCATCTTGTTTTGAATATATGGATAGTGCCCGCCGCCCAGGTAAAATTCGACAACACGCAGTGGGAGATGCGATACGGCCTTGCCCATCTTAGAATCCAAGAATCCGCGTTTATCCAGATGACGCGCGGACTTGTCGTGTTTGTGGAAAAGGTCAGCGGGTTC
>WRIM01000005.1 GCA_009782725.1 Alphaproteobacteria bacterium
AGAATATAAAAAATCCGAAAACCCATATGATTAAATTTTACCTGTCCGAGACCACATTGCGGGCGTTGCCGGGGGTTCATGTATTATTTATACACTTCACCCCGCCAAACATCGCAATGCGGCCCGGATGAGGTAATTACCACGTTGGGGCGTTGCGGCCTTCTTTGATAATTGGCTTCGTATCTTCCCATACGGTCAGTCCGGTTTTAACTTCGGTCAATGCAAGTTGAAGGTAATATTCAACGCGGTCTTTGGAAGAGCACAGCCAGCATGTCCGCAATTCAAAATTCCTTTGAATCATCTTGCCGCTTAACGACAGATTCGGCGCAATCAAAGTTCCCTGGGCCGCGATTGTTCCCGCCGCGTATTCCGCGTTGCCGCGTTCTGCTCTTACCTGATTGCTTGTGGTGTCTTCGCCGCTAAAGTTCGTGGCGATTTGCGCGCGGCCGGAATTCACCAAGTCGCTTCGTATTTTCTTTACCAATATATCGGTATCAAACCGTTGCATCGTGTCGTTGGTCACGCCGGCGATTGCGATAATCGGCCTTTCCACGCGGGCGAACGCGCCAGAGTTAAGCATGCTTTTCACCATCATGTCGGATGTGGCAAGCCAATCGCGGTATTCCAACGCCATAACGTTTTGCATATCGGATACTTCGCCCGGATTGTCCAAATCGACGACGTTAACGCCGCCGCATGCGCAAAGTGCAATTAGCAAAGTGCAAAGTGCAAATTTTTTCATTTCTCTTCCTTTGGTTTAGTTAAGTTTTATTATTTTAGGTTCTGGTCTATCATTAGTCAATCTGATATAAATCAAATCATTTCCTGTTTTGGATACCCTTATCTCTGATAAAACATTACCACCGATTCTTAATTCAATCAAGACATCATTATTTGAACTTTGAACTTTGAACTTTGAACTTTCTTTATCAACGCGCCATATAAATATTTGTTTAGGCAAAGTTACCCAAGAACGAATTTCCGCACCGGTCGACGCAATCGAATACACCGTCGCGGCAAGTCCGCCCCAAGGCCCCAATTGTTTATTCGCCGTCGCTTGAAGCACGGCTTTGGATACGGCGCTTGCCAATGCGCGAAGTGCTTGGTTCACACTATATTCGTTAAATTCCGTCATAAACATGGCGTCGACGTCGGCCAATAATTCGGCGCCATCCGGCCGCGTCGCGCCGGATAGAAACACCGGTTCTGCGGTTGCGATCGATATAGCTTGAACCCGGTTGCCGATAAACATGGGCCAGTCTATGCGACGCTCGGTTAGACGGGGCGCGAATCCGGATTCGATGAAAATCCACGCGGTGTTTGTCGGGCGGCGCCGTGCGACGGCGGCATCCAAATCGGCCCGGATATAAGTATTCCGCGACACCATTCCATTCGCGCGGACAAGGAATTGTCGCGCGTTTTCAAAATCGGCCGGGCTTGACGCGATATTTAAAAAATAAACCCCGGACAAGTATGTCAGCGCGGGATTCATAATATCGGTAAAAGCCGCCCATTGCGAATTTTCCGCGCGAAGCTGCGCGCCCAATCCGTTGTCATTGTTATCGCGCTGACGTTCGCGTATCAAGCTTGCAAATTCGTTCGAGAGTCGCTGTTGTTTCGCATAAGATTGATTGATAATCACGCGGGCGTCCGACATCCGCCCTTCGGCCAATGCCGCCCAAATCTGATAATACGAAATGAAAAGGTCGTCCATAAAATAAGGCTTGTACGAATTCGCCATTTGGCTGCTTAGCGCTTTGGCGGCCTCGCCCAAAATGCTAGCCTGTTGAATATCCGGCATGCGGCGATTTATATCTTCGAATTGCCTGTCAGCTTCGTTAAATCTGTCTTGTTGGAAAAGCGCGTTGCCTTGTAATAACGGGTCAAGGTTTCTGTCCCCGATTTTTTGATTTTCAAAATTGCCATTGGCGAATTCATCTCTGACCGTATCCAATCTTCGCGCCGTCGTGCTGCACGCGGATAAAAAGAGCAAAGAGCAACCCACAAAGAGCAAATAATGTTTTTTCATACAATGATTATAAAATAAAAATGGCGCGAAGCGCCATTAAAATTATAACGTTGCCTTTATATTCTCAACTTCATAACACTCGACCCGGTCGCCTTCGCGCAAGTCGTTGTATTTATCGAACGACATGCCGAATTCGGTGCCGGTCGACACTTCCTTTACTTCGTTCTTTTCGCGTTTCAGCATGCCGATTTTACCGTCGTAAATCACAACGTTTTCGCGCAGCAAACGCACGAACGCGTCTTTTTTAATCACGCCTTCGGTAACGCGGCATCCGGCGACTTTGACGCCTTTGCCGACGGTGAATAACGCGATGACATCCGCGTATCCGATAAAGTGTTCGACCCGTTCCGGCGCCAATTTTCCGGTCAATATGTCTTTCAGTTCGTCCGTAATGCGATACACGATAGAATGATATCGGATTTCAACGCCAAGAGTGCGCGCAAGCTCGCGCGTCGGAGAATCCGCGCGGACATTGAATGCGATTATGATTGCGCTGCTTGCTGCCGCCAAACGTACGTCGCCTTCGGTAATTTGACCGACGCCGGCAGAGAGAATGTCTATGCCCGCCTTGTCCGAATCAATCTTTTTAACCATGTCGCGGATTGCCTCGACAGAACCTTGGACGTCCGCGCGAAGAACAATCGGAAGCATTAGTTTTTTCGTCTCGTCCCGTTTTGCGAATAATTCTTCCAAGCTTGACCGTTTGATAATATTCGCGGCGTTTTTCGATTTGTGTATTCTGTAATTTACTACTTCGCGGGCCTGAGCCTCTGATTCCAATCCGCGCAATTCATCGCCCGCACTTGGCACCGCATCAAGACCCAAAACTATGACGGGTTGCGACGGGCCGACGGATTTCACACGCGCACCCGCAGAATTGATAAGTCCGCGCACGCGTCCCCATGTCTCGCCAACCACGAATATATCTCCGATGCCAAGCGTGCCTTGCTGCATCAATACTGTCGCCGTTGCGCCCAAACCTTTTTCCATTTTGGCCTCTACCACCGACGCCTTGGCCGGCATATCCGGGTCGGCTTTTAAATCCATTAATTCGGCTTGGAGCAAAATCGCGTCTTCCAATTTATCAAGGTTGGTTTTATTCTTGGCAGAGATTTCCACAGCCTGAACATCGCCGCCCATTTCTTCGATTTGAATAGAATGTTGAAGCAAGTCGGTTTTAACCTTTTGCGGGTTCGCTTCGGGCAAGTCGATTTTATTAATTGCGACTATGAAAGGTACTTTGGCAGCGCGGATATGATTAATTGCTTCGATTGTTTGCGGCATTATTGAATCGTTCGCGGCAACGACAAGAATCACAATGTCGGCAACGCGCGCGCCGCGCGCCCGCATCGCGGAAAAGGTCTCGTGTCCCGGAGTATCCAAAAACGTAATCGGTTTGCCCGATTTTGATTCTACTTCGTACGCCGCGATATGCTGCGTTATTCCGCCCGCTTCGCCTGCGACAACATTCGCATTGCGGAAAGCGTCCAACAACGAAGTCTTGCCATGGTCGACGTGGCCGACGACGGTGACGACAGGCGCGCGCGGCTTTAAATTATTCGGATTCGGCTCGGCATTTAATTCCGCGTCATAAGGGGCTGCGTTCACGCGCCGGACAGTCGCGCCGAATTCGTTCGCAATAAGTTCGGCGGTGTCGGCGTCAAGCGATTGGTTTTGCGACGCCATCATCCCCATTTCCATTAATTTCTTTACAACGACGCCGACCTTTTCGGCCAAAGCGTTCGCCAAATCTTTAACAACGATAGAATCGCCCAGCGTCACGACGCGTTCGACCTTTTCCGTCGGTTTGAACATCGTGCGCGCTTTGTCGCGGAAACGTTTTAACGAAGCCTCGGACCGTCTTGCGCCGCCGCCGCGAATGCCGATAGATTCCTCGTCTTCGTCGCCCGACATCACGATATCGCGGATTGAAATTTTGCCTTTGCTGAAATCTTTTTGTTTGGCTTTCTTTTTGCCGGATCTACGCGCGTCTTCTTCTTCGTCAGTCGCGCCGCTTCGCGTGCCGAATGTCGGCGCGCGCGTGAATGCGGGCGCGGCCGGCTTGCCGGCTGTAACATTTTCGTCTTCTTTTTCCGCGGCTTCTCTTGCGCGAAGCTGTTCTTTGGTGTGTTCGTATGCAACACGCTCTGCCGCGATTTGGTCTTCGCGCATGCGGTTGATGCGATCTTCTTCTTCTTGCTGTTTGCGACGTTCCGCTTCGCGTTCTTTGGCGGCTTCCAGCACGGCGCGAAGCTTTTCATCCGCGACAGAACGCGTGGACGCGGGCGTTTTCACCTCTTCGCGCAGCTCTCGCTGACCGGGAAGTATAACCTTGCGCCGGCGCTCTACGGATATGACCGCACCCTTGGCGGATGCGACCTGACCTGTATCGACGGATTTTTTTAACGTTAATGTTGCCATATCTGCTCACTTCGTTCGCAAGAGTATCGCGCGCTTTGCGCGCAGAGTAAGAGAGTAGAAGAGTACAAGATTATCTTTTACTCTCTTACTCTGATTTTGCGGCATCGCCGCAAAATCTTTACTCTTCTACTCTTTGTTCTTCATCACTTTCACCGATGCCATACGCCAATTCTCTCGCCTTCATAACCACGCGGCCGGCAAGGCGTTCGGACATATTGTCCTGGCCCAATATCTCGACCAACTCGTCGCTTGCCAAATCGGCCAAGTCTTCCAAAGACCGAATTCCCGCGGCGCCCAATGACAGTATAGTATCGCGTTTCAAAAAGTCAAAGGATAACAAATCGTCGCTCATACCCATGCCATGACCCTTTGCCTTATAATCTTGCTCCATTTTATCAAGGTATGCGCGCGCGCGGCCTTGCAATTCGGTCGCAAGCTCCATATCGAAACCCTCGATGCTGGACAATTCGGATAATTCCACGAACGCGATTTCTTCGACCGTGCGGAATCCGTCGGTGATAAGAAGGTGCGCAATCATCTCGTCGATGTCAAGGCCCTTGGTAAACAACTCTGTCTTTTCTTTGAATTCGCGCTGACGTTTTTCTTGTTCTTCCGCTTCGTTCATAACATCGATATTCCAACCGGTCAATTGGGACGCAAGGCGCACATTCTGACCGCGGCGGCCGATTGCCAATGATTGCTGGTCTTCGTTCACGATGACGGCGGCGGTATGCGTGTCTTCGTCCACGATGATTTTTGCGACTTTTGCAGGCTGCATAGAATTAACGATAAACACGGCCGGGTCTTCGGAATAAAGTATCACGTCGATTTTCTCGCCGTGGCATTCGTTCACAACCGGCTGAATCCGGGTACCCTTAATACCGACCGTCATGCCGACCGCGTCGATCGACGGGTCGTCGGTCTGCACCGCGATTTTGGCATGAGAGCCAGGCGCGCGAGCAACGGATTTAATTTTGATGATTCCTTCGTAGATTTCCGGAACTTCCTGCACGAATAATTTTTCCATAAACATCGGATGCGTGCGGGTAAGGAAAATCTGCGGGCCCGAATTGCTTCGCGCCACATCCATGATAAGCGCGCGAACGCGGTCGCCCGGTTGCAATTTTTCGCCGGGGATAAGTTCGTTGCTTTTGATATAACCTTCGGCCTTGCCGTTGATATCCACAAATATGTTTCCGAATTCAATGCGGCGAACTATGCCGTTCACGATGTCGCCGATATTGTCTTTGAATTCTTCGAACTGGCGTCCTTTTTCCGCGTCGCGTACGCGCGCGGTCATAATCTGACGCGCGGTTTGGAACGCCATGCGTCCGAATTCCGGTTCCGGCAACGGATCGGTCACAGTGTCGCCGACTTTCGGGTCGGTCGCGTATTTCTTGGCCTGAGAAACGGTCAGCATTGTATTCGGATTGTATTCGATCGGCTCGCCTTCTTCATCCGTACCCAATTTTTCCGGGGATTCAATAACGGTAAAATTGCGCACAACTTGGATAGCGCCGTTCTTGCGTGAGATTTCGGCCGTAATATTCCATTCTTCGCCATATTTTTGGCGGGCGATGCGGGCGATCGCAGCCTCTAAACTTTCAAATATAATTTCGCGCGGGATTTGCTTTTCCGATGCAATCCCTTCGATACCCAATAATAAATCTTGACGCGGCATAGATTCAAGTGACATGTTTCAAGCTCCTTTTTTACCTAAAAGAGCGGGGTTTTTCAACCCCGCTCTTTGAAATTTATTTCTAAGAACGTGCGTATTATTATATACGAATCGGGCAATGTCAAGGAAAGTAATCAGTAATTAGTAATCAGTTATTTTATTTCAGATTTGAAATATATATTTCTAACAATGACAATTTGGCTGATTACTAATTACTGATTACTAATTACTGATTACTGATTACTTTTACAATCGCTGCGACCGCCGCAGTTTCGGCGCGTAAAATAGTCGGCCCAAGCGACATGCCAACCGCGCCGGAATTATCCAGCGCATCGAATTCCGAATCCGAAAATCCACCTTCGGGCCCGACAAAAACAATTGCATTGTTTTTGTCGTGAATTGCGAATCGTGATTCGTGACTTGAATCATGCGCGAAACGTTCGTCTGCGAAAATTATGTTTTTATTTTCTTTTATAAAATCTGAAAATTTTATTTCGGGGCTTATTTCCGGAATTGAATTTCGGCCGCTTTGTTCCGATGCCTCGATTGCGATTTTCTTTATTCGTTCCCAATTGATATGTTTGGCGGTCACATGGTCGGTAATTACGGGAAGGAACTTTGCCACGCCCAATTGTGTCGCCATGTTAATCATTTCTTCAAGACGCGATTGCTTTATCGGCCCGAATGCAAGCGTCAAATTATTTGCGGGGTCGGCACGGTTTGTCGAATTAACAATTAACAAATAACAATCAACAATTTTTTTAGATTGCTCTTGTTTTAATTCCGCAACAAATTCTTGGCCGTTATTAAAAACCAAACATTTATCTGCGCGCATCACCTTTGTAAGATAGTGGGCAACATCAATCGGCAATTGATAAAATTTCCCGATTTCTAAATTTTCATTCAAATAAATTCTTGGTATATTTTGCATTTTATAACCATTTGTTATTTGTTAATTGTTAATTGTTAATTATTTTGATACAATTGTATCATAAATTTTGGAAATGTAATGCCCGAAAAATTCAAATTTTTATCGACTGGCGGCAAAGGCAAGGGTTTGAATATATTCAAAACTACCGCCTATGGCAAGGACCACGAGCGCCTTATGCTTGAAGTATTGTTCTGGCGGCTGCGCTGGACATTCGGCGCGTGGTTGCTGACCATTTTGGGCGTGGGATTGGCCTTTGCGGCCGAACATTTGTGGCGTTACGGCATGACGCCCGCGACATGGAAATGGATGTCGATGTATTTCAACAATATCGTCATGACCGGCGGGCTGAGTATATTTGCCGAGGTTCCAAATTGGGTCGCCCGAACGTTTCTGCGGCCCGATTTGCCCGCAATTATGCCGCTTATCCCTATCGTTATCTATAGCATGATGGTTCAAGAAGACTTGATGAAAGAATTCAACCCGCACGGCAAAGACCGCTTTGATGAGAAATCATCGCGCAAGGCTATCGAGCGCGATATACCGTTGATGGGACGGTTCGGCGGATTGTTCAAAGGGTTTATGATAGTCCTTGGCAAGTTCAAGGGCAAATACCTTATGCTTGATGAAACTTTGTCGGTACTCTGCGTGGCGCCGCCCGGAACCGGTAAAACTTGGGGCGTCGTTATTCCGACCATATTCAAATGCGACACAGTGTCGATGATTGTAAACGACCCGAAACCGGAATTAGACGGAAAAACATCCGGATATCGCGCGAAAATCGGCCCGACGTTTATTATAAACTGGGCGGGGCAAGACGACCCGGAACGGGGGATTTATTGGCCGTCGTGGAATCCTTTGTCGCCCGAACATGTGCCATTCTTGCAAGAAAAACGCGACCTTTATATCGATTCTATTTGTACGACGCTTATCGCGGACAAGGCCTCAAGTACGGCCGACCCGCACTGGACAATATCCGGTCGCGCGGCGTTAAGCGGCCTTGTACAAATGATAGTATCAAAGATAGAACGCGCCAAGGCAGACGACTATTTCAAATCGCGTCTTGACGCGGGCGAATTCGACGGGGAAGACGCGGCGTTGCTGGACACTTATTACGCCGGAATGCTTGACCCGAATGCCGAGGCTGCGCGCCACATGCTTAAAATGGGGCAATTATCCGCGATGAATTACGTGCACGTCGGAACATGGGCGAATATCCCCCCACAATGGGTGGGTAAAGAGGCTTCGTTGTCCATGCTGCTCGACTGGCTGAACGCCAATCAAATCCGCATTGCCGAAGATTTGGACGCGCGGCGCAAAGCCGGCGACCAAATGGTCATGATGGCCGACCCGATGAAAGAATTGTTCTTGAACGCCGTCGAAGAAGCGCGCCAATACGGATACGCGCATCGCGCGATTTTGGAACTGACCCAGCTTGCAAATACGCCGGACAAAGAACGCGGCTCTATTCTGTCCACCGTTATGGCGGGTCTTGGAATTTTCCGAAATGCGGCCGTGCGCAACCGGACAAGTCATTCGGACTTTCACTTTTCAGATTTGCGGGGAATGTATGTCGACGGCAAGTGGAAGCCGGTTACGGTCTATATTTCAATCAACTTAGTCGATGCGGATGCTCTTAATCCCATTACGGCAATCTTTATCGAATTGATGTCGCAATTCTTAATCGCAAATGTGCCGGACGCAATGCATGCGGGTCAGAAATTGGGCCCGTGCCCGGTTGCGTTTATCTTGGACGAAATGCCGAAAATGCAAAAGATGCAAGCGGTTATCCAAGGCCCCGATTTGGGACGCGGATGCAAAGTTTCATACCTTATCATCGGCCAAGATATTCACCAGATTTCGGAAAAATACGGCGCGGACGCGGCGGCGACAATTATGTCTACCACTGCGGCAAAAATAGTATTCCGTCAAAACGATTGGGATACCGCGGAAAAGTTCAGCAAGCAAATGGGCGAAAAAATCGAAATCACGATGAAAAAAGACGACAAGGGCAAGGAATCCGAAAACAAAGAAAACAAGGGCGCATTGTATTCTCCCATGGATATTTTAAAGCTTGAAAAAGACAAACAGATTATAATTATGCAGGGTTTTGCGAACCGACCCATAGAAGCGGACACGCCGTACGCGTTCAAAGACCCGGAAATGCTTGAACTTACCAAGATTCCGCGCGCGTCGCCTTTGCCGGAAATCCTTATCCCCGCGCATCATAACGCCATGGGTTATTCGGGAAGTCCCCGCATATTCGACGCACATACGAACACCGTTTCAGAAATCCACGCCCCCGTCGAAGTCATGGTCGAAGCAAAAATTGCGAAATAACCAGATTTTCCTATAAAAACAATTTTGTTCTTACCTCGAAATATGATAAAATAATCTATAATTATAGAGGGATGTAAGAATGTTCAAAAATTCTAAGATATTATTTATTGTCTGCGGGTTGCTTTTCGCATTTTGCATGCAAGGTGCGACGGCCGCCGAACCGGTGCAAAGACGGGGTCAGGGGGCCGCGGCACCCACTGCCACGGCAACCGTCGCCGCGCGGGGCGCGCCTGCGCAAACTGCCCAACCGGTTGCGGCGCGCGTTGCGCGAACGCCTGTTGGAACCGCGCCGGCCGCGACAATTACGCGAAGTGGCACAACGCCGAATGTGGCGCCTGCCCGCGCCGCGACATCTGGCGCCCAACAAAAAGTAATGGGCACCGGCACGACGGTGGCCGCCGCGGCAAGCACCGCGGGCGTGGTTAACCCGGAATGCCGCGAAAGATTTTTTGGCTGCATGGACAGTTTCTGCATGTCAGACACCGCGAACGGCGGGCGTTGCCTTTGCAGCGACCAACAAGCAGAAATGGACAAGATTCTTGCCGACATAGAGGCTCTTGACGCCGCAACGTACAAAATGGCAACCGAAGGCGTCGAACGCATAGAACTTGGCGCCCAGGCTGATTACGTATTCGCGCAACAGGCCGAAGCAGCCAAAGCGCTTGAGGCCGCCCAGCGCCGCGAGGAAAACCGCGCGCGGCGGCAATTAGACCTTTCCCAATGGAACATTGATTTTGAAAACATCGACGCGTTCGGAAGCGGGTTCGACAATATGTCGACAGCCGACCCGTTGGCCGGGAAATCCGGCGACGCGCTTCATACCGTCGTGCGTCAAATCTGCATGAATTCTATGGCGGGATGCGAACACGATATTCGCATGCTTCAAACAATGTATTCCGCAAATATATCATCCGATTGCCGCGCGTTTAATAACGAATTGAACAGACGGAAACAGGCAAGCCAGCAAAAATTGGCCGCAGCCGAACGCGCGATACGCGACGCGGCGCTTGAAACTTATCAAACATCCAACAAATGGGATTTGGGCCAATGCACGGTGGAATTCCGGCGCTGCATGATATCGACCGGCGGATGCAGGGATGACTTTACCGGATGCGTCGGCATTGCGGCCGCCGAAAACGCGGCAAGCGTGCGCGGCGGTGCGTCAAAGATGACAACGATAAAGGGCGAACGGACTTCGATTCAAATCGCCGCTTCATCTTGGGACGCGTTGGTATCCAAACGGCCGCTTTGCGATAATGTAACGAACAGCTGTCAGAACGCGATCGCCAAAGACAAAGACGCAGTCTGGATGACATTCTTGCGCGAAATCGCCCCAACTATAAAATCTGCGGAATTGCTTGCGGAATCCAATCTGCGCCAAAACTGTATCGGAAATATTTCCGAATGTTTCAGAAAAGCATGCCAAGATAATATCGACCCCGCGAACCCCGAAGGCTCTTTCGATATGTGTTTGACGCGGCCGGATACTTTGCGCAGCCTGTGCAAAGTCCAAATCGACCCGTGCGAACGCGCGGAACCCCAGATTATGAATTTCGTGCGCGCGCGTTTATTGTCCATGCGCGTTGATTCTTGCACAAGCTCTGTCAAAGAATGCCTTACATCCGAAGACCGCTGCGGCCGCGATTATACGCAGTGCATCGGGCTTGATACCGACACAATCATTCGCATGTGCCCGGCCGAGAAACTGGTCGCATGCCAATACGACCAAGGGTCAACGGGGACGCGCGCAGGCGGCCCGGGCCAGGTCTTAAGCTCCGATCAGATATACGAAGAACTTGCAACGTTAGTTCAGGGTATAATGCTTAATATCGACAATTCATTGCTGGCCGAATGCCAAAAGGCCGCCGATACAGCGATGATCAAAGTTTGTGGAGATGTGGAAAACTGTAACGACATGACGCTGACCGAGAATGTTGGCGGACGCTCGGTAAGATACGAAGCTTGCAACGTGCAAATAGGCCGAGACGGTCAGGTTGTGTTCGAAAACGGAAAAATCAAAGAAACATGCCAGGCAAACATACCGCTTTCCGACGCCATAAAAACCCAAGTATGGTACGGACGCGTTGTTGGAATGATAGATTGGAGCCTGCTTGAAGTCAAACGTTCCGGCGAAGACGTCGGCACGATAAATGTCGACGATTACTTGGCCAAGCTTCGCAAAAAGTTTGAAAATTCTCCGGACATCGACGGGCAAATCGCCGCGGCGCAAGAATATGTTATACCCGAACTGCGCGAGGTTCAAAATGCAATCAACCTTGCATTCGCGGCAATCGAATCCGATGCGCGCGTAGGGTTCTGTATTACGGGCCGCGAAGTCCAAGGTATGAACAATGCCGCCGGACAAAGAAGAACTATCGGTTCGCTTGGCAACGAAGCGGGCAAGGTGACAACAATCGATTCAATGGGCAACCAACGCGTGGTGAACGCGGGCCGATTCCCGAACCTTACCAATCAAATGCGCATAATTATGGCGGTAAGAACTTTGCAGGTCGCGCGCGCGAACTATAACGCTTCGTTCGACAAAGCAATGGCGGCATTCGCGGCGGATATGTCCGCGGTATCGGCATTAATCGACAATATCGACCGCGATGTCGCGGCATCCGAGATTTGCGAAGACATGGCCCAAAACAGCATGCTGGCCCAATCTGGCAATCCGCCGCCGATACCGAAAAAGAAAAGCCCGTGGAAAGTCGTATTGGGCGTTGTGGCAATCGCCGCATGCGTGGTCGGCGCAGTATTTACAGGGGGTGCGACATTGGCCGCTATCCCGGCCGCCGTTGCGGCGGGCGGGTTGGCCGGCGGCGTAGCCATGACGGCCATTTCCGTTGCTGCGGTCGCGGTAGTTGCGGGGGTTGGAATAACGGGAGTCCAAGCGGTGGGTTCCGGACTTGGCATGGGAGAAACCGGCCCCGGTGCGGAAAATGCGGTTAATATTTCCGAAGGCGGGGTTGCCGAACGCGATGAATGGAATTTCAAGGAAAAGGTAACCACCACATTCAATCGAAGCAATCGAACGTGCTTGAAATGCCGCGTAACTCAAAACTGTCAGAAACAGGGCCGCCGAGGCGACGTCGATTGGTGCGAAACATGGGCAGATCCGCAACCGGAAACATGCCAAGAAGTACAGTTGTAAAAACCAAAATCATAAAAAACCCGGCCTTTCGACCGGGTTTTTGTTATAAACACTCACGAATTACAATAATTATTCAACCTGTGATTGTGTTAGTGCCTTCAAATGCCATGAAATCTAGATAATCACCGTTATATTATGAGAGTGTCAGCCCGGCGAAGGCCGGGCCAGGGTCTATGAAATATCAGTTTTCGGTTTCCGACAAATCTATCCAATCGGGATTCATTGTTTCAATTAATCTATACTTCCAGGCACGTTTCCATTCTTTCAGTTGCTTCTCTCGTTTGATTGCATCATTAATATCTGAATGCGTTTCAAAATATCCGAGTTTATATGTTTTCTTCTCTTGGGTATATCCTTTTATTTCACCGCTTCGATGTTGCAACAATCTGCTTGATAAATCATTTGTGACGCCAATGTACGTGGCTTTTGCCCGTTCATTGAACAGAATATAAACATAGTAAGTTTTGTAACAATAAAACTCTCTCATGATTCAAAACTTTGATATTTCATAGACCCTGGCCCGGCCCCGGGGTCCCCGCGCGACAGGTCGCGCGGGGTGGACCAAGCCGGGCTGACACTCTCAGTTGATTTAAACGTTATCTAGACTCGCGTTGATTTATGTTTATTTCCCCAACTTCCGCAATGCTTTTTTCATCAATTCGACGCCGTCGGGCAATTTCGCGTCAAGGATTGCCGACCGCGCGATAAAAACGTAATCCAAATCCGGCGACATTGGATCGCGGGACGTCGCGTTTACCGGTATTGCGTTTTCGCACGTCCGCAGCCATGCGCGAAGCTTGCGTTTCGCCCTATTCCGGTCGGTCGCATGCTTGAACGTTCTTTTTGTCGCGGTGATGCCGTATCGGGCGTCGCCCGGGAAACGCGTTGCGCGCACTTTCAAGATAAAAAATTCCGTGATGAATTTCGGCGCATCCGCGTCGTGTATAAAATCGCTGTGTTTTTTTATCGTATTTCGCATTGTTTTTCTTTATTTTTTATTCTTATTCTTTTACAAAAATTACAAAGTAATTTTTGTCATTCCTGCGCAGGCAGGAATAGGGTCTTGGTTCAACTTTGTATCCGAAGCATTGGGAGAACATAGACCCACTCCGGCCTACGCCGGAGTGACAAAGTTTTCTTTTCAAGAAAACTTTGTATAAAAGATATTTTCTTTATGTCTGTCCCCTATTCCACCAATTGGCTAAGGAATTCCAGATTGGGCATGCTGATGCCCTGCGCGGCCGCGATTTTTGATAATCCTTTGATCGCGGAAATTCCCTCTATCGTGCCATTTGGCCGTTCCCCCTGGCTGAGTGCTATGCCTGCGGAATAATTGCGGCTTGTCGTGCTTGTCGCCGTAAGAAACAAATCGCCAAGCCCGCAAAATCCCAAAAATGTTTCCGTATTCGCGCCATTCGCACGCCCAAGAGACACCATTTCCCCCCAAGCCTGGGTCACCCGCATCGCGCGTTCATTTTCGCCGGCACCCATAGTATCAATATATCCAATTAATATCGCAACCGCATTCTTGCCAGCGCCGCAAATTTCAACGCCGCGAATGTCGTCTGTTTCTTGTAATGTCAGCTCGGCCAATGCCGCGCGCGCCGCATTTATAACTCCTTCGCCGCCCGCAATCGTGCTTCCCGACGGTTCTCCGCGTGCAACTTCGCCAGCGAATTGCGGCCCGCTTAACACGCCGATTTTGCCTTCCATTGGTCCCAATTCTTCCCGCAAAATCTCGCTCATAAATTTTCCGGATGCATCCATGCCTTTGGTACAGATTATTACAGGCTGATTTTTATAAAATTCCCGGC
This sequence comes from Alphaproteobacteria bacterium, assembly GCA_009782725.1. GTDB lineage: Bacteria > Pseudomonadota > Alphaproteobacteria > Rs-D84 > Rs-D84 > WRCC01. The sequence continues at coordinate 14,365 of WRIM01000005.1, forward strand.
CTTTTTGCACAGTTTCACGAAAATACACCGCCGGCGGCACAATCAGCCATACTTCAACCCCGGACAAATCCGCCATATTATCGGTAACCGTAATATTTTCGGGTAATTTTATACCCGGCAAAAATGCATTTTCCCGGCTTTTTTGCATAGTTTTGGCATCCGCGGTATCATAGCACCACAAAGTTACATCATTTCCACCCCGGGCCGATAAAATGGCAAGCGCCGTTCCCCAAGCACCCGCACCAATCACTCCAACTTTCATAATCACACCTTTATCAATAAATTATACATAAATACATATGAATCAATATGCCCTAGCCCAACCACCCGGCGTCTTTCAACACATCCAATACAACGCCCGTGATATTGCCGGCGGCCGCCTCGGCCGCTATTTCATCCCGCGTGTAAAACTTCGCGGATAATAAATCTGTTGAAGGCGTGGGTTCGCCGCCCGCCCAATCCGCGCGCCAGAATATTATCACGCGATGTTGTTCGGCCGTTTCATCAATTATTTGATACGTTCCGAATTGCTTTAAATTCTTGATTTCAATTCCGGCCTCTTCCATGATTTCACGATGAGGCGTTTTACAAAAATCCTCATACT
>WRIM01000006.1 GCA_009782725.1 Alphaproteobacteria bacterium
ATTGTTCGGAATAGCCGAACAGCTTATCGGTATACATCGTGCGCGGATGATTTATAATCTTGTCATTGTCGCCCGTCTTTGCGGCCAAATCGCAGATGTGATAATTCCCAGGCGTATCAAGCCATTTCTTCATCGAATCTAAATCATAAAACCGCCCAAGTGAAATTCCGATTATTACTTTTCCATTTCCAAACGCATCGAATTGTTCTTTATTCATAAATATAACATCACGATTTACATGGCTGGATAAAATATCGACATGGCGAAGCAGTTCATCCAAAGGCATGTATTTTATGCCCTCATCCTCCGCCGATTTTTTTCGCGTCCGACTGAAATAATAAATATCCGCGCCCATGAATTTCAACGCGCGCGCCGTCATCAATCCCGTCATCCCAAGCCCGACGATTCCTATCTTCAACCCGGTAAGTTCATGCGGCATCTCGCGCCATTGCAATTTTCCAAATCCATGAAGCAAAGAAATCAATTGCGATAAAACCCCGTCAGCCACGCCTTCATCGCCATAGTCCTTCAAGTAACTCACGACTATGCCTTTGTCGCGCGCGGCCGCCATATCCAAATTTGAATAAGCATCCCCGTAATAAGAGCATCCCATTCCGATATATTTTATATTCGGGCACGCATTTAAAACGGATTTTGTTATTTTCGCGTTATATTTTAAAAGCACGCAATCGGCATTTCCTATGCGACTTATCACTTCTTTTTCAGTGGTCGGAATATCGTCAAAAGAAACTAATTCTCTGCAAAAATCATGCAGCGCCCCCCCCCCCTTGATTCGTCAACAATATAGGCTCTATGATAGATATTTTGTTAAACATTTTAATCTTTCTATTTCTTTATCACCGCGGTGACTTCGATTTCTATTTTCGCACCGGGGCGGTTCATGCGGTTTACTTCGACCATTGTAGAGGTCGGCATAGAGTTCTTAAAATACTCATCCCGAATGGACGAGATAATGCTGAAATCGTTCAGGTCGGTTAAATAAATCACCGCTTTGACCACGTCGTCAAGGCTTGCGCCCGCAGCGTTCAGAATTTTATTTATATCTTCGAATACCAATCTTGTTTGCTGGGCCACGTCGTCTGTAACAACCCTTCCGTCTTCGCCTTTGGGTGCCTGACGCCCCGATACGAAGATTAAATATCCTGTGCCTATATCGATTTTCTTGGCCAAAGAAAATACCCCGCGCGCCTTGTGATTATCCAACATTATATTTTCGATATTCATTTTTCTTCTCTTACAAAAAACCAAATATTTCACATTCGTTAGGTCAGCTTCGGCGTGTTTGCGGGGGCGTAGTGTATTGAACATACATGAGCCCCCGCAAACACGCCGAATGTGATTTCGGACGAGGTAATTAGTTACTCTTTACGAATAGGATACTCGCCCTTCTCAAGCCGTTCGCGCACGACGTGGTGCTTTACTTTCTGCGTCGACGTCAATGGCAAGTCTTCGTTCGTCATCGCAAAGTGCGTTACCCATTTGTACGATGCAATCTTTTTATTGCGTTCCGCGACAGCGGCGCCAAGCTTTTGAATCGTCATATTCTTTTCGACAGAAAACACACCGTACGATACGGTTTTGTTTTTGACGTGATGCTCGAACACCGCGACATTCTTTACGCCGGGGATGGTGATGTATAACGCTTCCAGCTCGTCCGGATATACGTTTTTCCCAGAATCAAGAACTATGACTTGTTTTTTTCTGCCATGAAAGTGCAATTCGCCATTCTTGTCCATCGACACCAAATCGCCGGTATTGAAAAAGCCCTTGTCGTCAAACACTTCCGAATTGGCGGCATCGTTGTTCATATATCCTTCGAACACTTGGTGCCCGCGAAGCCACAAAGTGCCGACCCCGTCCGCGTTTTTATCCCGGATATCGCATTCGTTGTTCGTAATGGGACCCCCGAACGCAAATGGCAAACGGCATTTGCCCGGTTTGGATATACAAATCGGCCCGACCGTTTCGGTTAATCCATACCCCTGGATAAAGGTAAGGCCCAGACGCTCGTAAAACGTTTCAACCTCGGGCTTGGTCGCGGCACCCCCGGCGATAAGAAGCCGCGCGCGTCCGCCGAACACGGCAAGCACCGGTTCTTGAACCTTTTTAACCAATCCGCCAAGGCCGATTTTCTTTAACGTATTGCCGTATTTCAAAACAAAGCTTGCCATCCACCATTTCTTCTTTGCCTTGATATTATCGATTATCTTGTTGCGGAATACTTCCCACAAGCGCGGCACCGCCGGTATAATCTGGGGACGATATTTCTTAAAGTCCGCCATAATTTCCGCCGGATTGACCGTTGCCTGTAACAATATATTCGCGCGGTATTCGATTGTCGCAAGAACCCCGATTGAAAATCCGTACACATGATACAAAGGCAAAAACCCGTAAAGGGTGTCGCCATTGTGAAGCCATTCTTCCATATCGCGCAAACTTGCCGCGCATTCGGTCAAGTTATAGTGCGACAGCGGCACAATCTTTGGAATTCCGGTGGAGCCCGATGTGAACGACAATGTGGCCGCATGGGTCGATTCCACGGGCGCGGGCGCCAAATCCGGGTCGATTTTGCCGTCTTTACCCTCTATATCAAAGAATTCGAAATTCTTAGTCTTATAGAAAAAAGACTTTTCCGCCGCAACAACACGGCAATTGGTAAGCGCCGTCATATTGTCGTATTCAAAAGGCGTAAGATTGGTATCAAGCATAAGGCACGTTCCGCCCAGATACCAAACCGCGAACGTCGTTAACGGAAATTCCGGGATGTTATGCGCCAAGATGCCGACAACATCGCCTTGCTTTACGCCTGCCTTGGCCAATGCGGCGGCGCGTTTTTTAATATTTTCATCAAACTGTTTATACGTGATTTCTTCACGCGTCAAAAACAGCAAATCCGGCGTGTCTTTCACCGCGGATTCTAGAAACTGGTACATGTTCATTTATTTGCTCCTTCGTCGCAAATCGTTACTCGTGATTCGTGACTCGATTTACGAAAAAATTGTTTTTATTTATATTGGACGGTGGTATTATAGGAAATAAAATAGAAAATGGCAAATAATTCGTTACCCGGGCAATCCCGCGAGTAACGAGTAACGAATCACGAGTAACGATATGAAAATATTAACCCTAAATATCAATTCAATACGGGCGCACGCGGAAAGCTTTATCAAAGTCTTGCGCGAACGGCGGCCCGACGTAGTATTGGTCCAAGAGACCAAGGTCGAAGACCACGCATTTCCGCATATTTTGTTCGAACACTTGGGCTATGATGTCAAAACTTACGGCCAAAAGTCTTGGAACGGCGTCGCCGTCTTTTCAAAATTATCAATCGAGGACATCACCCGCGGAATGCCGCATCACGCAGACCCCGCCGCCCGCATGATAGAATGCGTTATCGACGGAAGAATTCGCCTTATCAACGTATATATGCCGAACGGGGAATCGATAGATTCGCCGAAATTCCCGGGTAAAATAGAATGGATGAACCATTTCTCCGACCATATACACCCGCTTCTTAATTCTGAAGAGCCTGTGATAATCGGCGGAGACTTTAATGTAGCAATTATGGACAGGGACGTTTGGAATCCAAAACAATACGAAGGCTCGTCTATTTCTGCGCCCGCTGCGCGGAAAATCATGCAAGAATGGTTGGACGCTGGGTGGGTGGATTGCTATCGCCATTTTAACCCGGATGCCGAAAATGCATGGACATGGATTGGATACCGCGGGGGCTCTTTAGGCAAAGACCACGGGCTTCGTTTGGATTATTTTTTGGCAAATCACGCAGCAAAAAAATTAATAAAATCATGCGAAATCGATATGCTTCCCCGCACGGAATCTAAACCCACCGACCATTGCGGATTGATGCTTGAAATAAATTAGCAAAAGTGGCATACTTTCCGACATGCATTGCTTTGGTTTTTCTTTTCCCTTCGGCAATGTAAGTTAACTCTCAACTAAAAGGTTAAAAGAAATGGCATACTTGCAGACTTCTGAATATATCTCCGTTGGTCATCCAGACTTTCTGGCCGACAATATCACCGCAAAACTAATCAATGAAATTTATCGGGCGGACGGAACAACCGCGCATGCGGCGTTGGAATGCCTTATCGCCGGCGGACAAACTTCCAATCCCGTAATTCACTTGGGGGGCGAAGCGACCACAACCGTCGATTTAAATGGTGCCGCCGCCAAAGTTTGGATAATGGAAAGCATACGCGCATGCGGATATACCCAAAAAAATAAAGATAAATTCGGCAAACAAAATGTATTGTGCGACACAGATTACGATATTCAAATATCCGTGAACAAACAATCGCCCGATATCGCGCGCGGCGTGGGTTATGACCGCGGCTGGAACGATCAGGGAATTTATTTCGGATACGCGGATAATTCTAATTCGACGCGGTTGGGGCTGTCGCATGCCATTGCAAAATTCATCTGCACCAAATTATTCGAAAACCAAAAATCGGATTCGAAATACGGCCCGGATATCAAAGCGCTTGTCACCGTTAAGTATAAAAACGAAGGAACGCCATTATATATCACAGACATAACGATCGCACAATCTCATACGCCCGACACCGCGGTTACAACCGTCCGCGAAGACATCAAAGAAAAAATTACCAAATGGTTAAACGAATCTGAATTTAAAAAATATATGCAAAAACCAATTAAATGGGTTATCAACGGCACGGGCCGATTTGTAAGACATGGAAGCATCGCAGACAGCGGCATGACAGGAAGAAAGATAATCGCAACCGGCGGCGGTTCTGGCGGCTATGCCCCTCATGGCGGGGGAAGCGCGACCAAGCCGCACTTTGCATCCGATAAACTCTTGCCGTTATTCGCAAGATTTATCGCGCGGACTATTGTAGACGCGGGATTGACCGACACATGCACGGTATCGTTATCCGGCGCGATCGGGCAAAAGAAATTGCAATCATTGCGCATTCAGGGAAACCGTTTAAAATCTGGAACAATCGCAAAAATTAATAAATTTATAAAATCGGAATTCCCGATAATATCGCCGAAATCGATAAACGATTTATTCAAAACATTTGAATTGAATAATTTCGATGCGGTTTTGTTCGACGGGCTGACCGGCGGCAATCCGTCGACCCAGCCTTGGGAAAACACCGGCAAATATTCCGAGAAATTAAAAGCCTTGATTTAATTTTCCCCGATAATTTTTACTTCGGGTTTTAAATCTATATCGAATTTGGCGCGCACGTCGTCGCGGATTTTATTGATAAGTTCTTCCAAATCCGCGGCCGATGCCCCGCCAATATTAGTAAGAAAATTCGCATGCTTTTCGGACATGGCCGCGCCGCCGATGCTGCGCCCCTGCCACCCGGTTTCAGCAATAAGTTTCCATGCCGCGCCGCCATGCGCCAGATTATCCGGATTCCCAAAAGCAGAGCCGCAAGTGCGAACGCCGACCGGATGACTTGCCAACCGTTTTTGCGTATTTGATTCAATCTTTTCAATTATCGCGGATTTGTCGGCGCGACACCCCCGCATCGTGATAGATATTATAATTTGATTATCCGGAATTTTTGACGCGCGATAGCAGAGTCCCATGTCCGCCAATGGCACAACCGCGATATTCCCGGACATATCCATTATTTCCGCGGATTCCACCACATCCGACATAGCACCGCCGTACGCGGCAACACTTCCTTTTAATGCGCCGCCGATTGTGCCCGGAATGCCGCATAAAAACTCAAACCCGCCGATGCCGTTGTCCGCGGCGATTTTCGATATAAGAATCGAACGCGCGCTTGCCGGCGCAATTATTCTGTCCCCTTCTACTTTAACCTCGCCGCCCAATTGAGTAATAAGTATCACAAGCCCGCGAATCCCGCCGTCACGAATCAATAAATTGCTTCCCCCGCCGATGATTGTGATTGGAATATTTTCGACCGCAACCATACGCAAAGCATCGCGCAAGTCATCCGCGTCTTTCGGTATAAACAATATATCCGCATTTCCACCGACGCCAAGCGTTGTATACGCGGCAAGCGACGCGTTCAAATCCAGACGCCCGCGAACTAAACTTTTAAGATTATTGTAAATTTTTTCCATATCCATATGGTATTCTGAAATTATGCCATATTCAACAAAAAACCGGGCATTCGCCCGGTTTTTTTATTGCGCATTCTTTTCTTCGTAAAGTTTCTGGAAATCCACAGGCTGCATCGCAAAGGGCGGGAATCCGGATTCCGCGGTAAGGCGAACCACCAAAGCGCGCACGCTTGGGAATATTAATGTCGGCACGTCGATTAACAATGTGCGTTTCAATTCTTCTTCGTTTTCGGTCTTTTCCATTTGGGCAAGTCCGGAATAAGTGCATTCGATCATAAATATGGATTTGTCGCCCGCTTCCAATTTCGAATGCAATTTCGTAATCAAATCGACCATGTAAAGGTTATTGTCGGTTCCTTTGATTTGGATATCGATGTTGATTTCCATTTTGGCTTGGCCGTTTTCTTGTTTAAAGAACAATTCCGGAACATTTGGGCTTTCGAACGAAATGTCTTTCAAAAATTGCGAAATTAAGTTAAATTTGGGCATAGTTTAATCCTTTATTTTGTTAACCACTATGTGGTAATATAACATAAATGATTTATTTTTCAAGAGGGAGACGAAAATATTATGCCGAATTTAAATAAACGCTATTTGCTATTTGTCCTTTGTTCTTTGCTTTTTGTCGCCGGTTGCCGCGATTTGACGACGACAGAGCCGACCCTTACCTCTGACAACGCCGTTCGGCCCAAACATATGAAAAAAGTGCCCTATTCCGAATTACCCGGGTGGAAAAATGACGATGTGCGCTATGCGTTGAAGGCTTTCCGGAATACTTGCGACGCGCGTCTTCAATACACTGGGCGCGTTGTGCCCGACCGCTATTTATTGGAAGAAAAATGCCAGCTTTTGCCCAAAGAATCCGCGGATAACGCAACCGTGCGCGCTTGGTTCGAATCTCATTTCCAACCGTACAAGGCTATGGACGAATCCGGCAAATCTACGGGGGTTTTCACCGGATATTATGCGCCGATTATCCCTGGATGCCGCGTCAAAACCGCCCAATGCAACGAACCGCTTATGGGCCCGCCGACAGACGGCCGGAATTTCAAAGGCGTGCCGCGCACAACAATCGTATCCCAACAAATCGGCAAACCGCTTTTCTGGGCGAATATCGTGGATGTGCAAAATATCCAGATTCAGGGTTCTGGAATGTTAAAGCTTGAAGACGGAACCATGATAAAGCTTGCCTTTGCGGGCGTGAACGACATGCCGTTTAAATCTATCGGCGGGCAATTGCAAGAACGCGGAATTAAACCCGAAGGCGGATATTCATCCGAAGGCGTATGGCAGCATTTGAAAAAGAATCCAGCATTGGCGCGAGAGGTTATAAATAATAATCCCCGTTATGTATTCTTTAAACAAATGGAAAAATTCGACGTGGTTGGCGCGATTGGAACGCCTTTGTCGAAAATCCGCTCGATTGCCATAGATAACGAGATTTATACATTGGGATTGCCGGTTTACGTCGATACCCGTTTGTCTGATTCCCGCAAATTCCAACGCCTTATGATTGCGCAAGACACCGGCGGCGCGATCAAGGGTTGGGTCAGAACGGACATATACTTTGGCACAGGCGACGAAGCATACCAATATGCCCAAGGCCAATACGCCCAGGGCGAGAAATACATCCTTATGCCGAAACAATACGAATACGTAAAACCAACATGGTAGCATGCCCGAATCTTAACGAACGCAAATCCCGGCCGCAAACGTTGGGCGGGGCGTTCGGCGGGCTTCTTAGATTATTGGGCGGACGCGTAAGCGACGCTGACCTGCTTGCCCGTTGGGAAGAAATCGTGGGCGCGGAAATCGCATCTATTGCAAAACTTTCCGGCATATCCCGCGGCACAAAAAAGACGGGCCGAACATTGACCGTGAAATCCATAAATCCCGCCGCCGCTTTGACATTATCGTATCAAACGAACGACATCCGCGACCGCGTAAACAAATATTTTGGATATGAAGCAATTACAAAAATAACAATTAGAAAATAAAATCGCGCGTTCCGCGCGACAAAAAATCAGATATTTCACATTCGTTAGGCCGGCTTGCGCATGGTTTGGGGTGCGTAGTGTATTAAACATACATGAGCACCCCAAACCGTGCGCAATGCGGTTTCGGACGAGGTAGTTAGTCTCTTTTTCTAAGCATTCCCATTTCCCACCATATGGCCAGCGCTGGGAATAGGAACAATACGACGCCGGCGACTTGCCAGATGCCAAGTATTCCCATAATGTACACATACGCTTCCCATGGGGTGAACCATGTGAATGTCATGATAAGAAAATCATACAGCGCGGTTAACGAAAACAGCCACCCGGCGAAAACAGCTATATAGTTAATCAAGAACGCGCGCAATTTTATATTGCGTTTGATGCGAAGTTTTTCATAACTGTATTCCGCAAAGTTTTCAAAATCTTTCATGTCACATCCTTTTTAAGTATGAAGCAAGAAGTATGAATTAAATTTCATACTTCAGACTTCATAATTCATACTTTTATTTCTTTCCTGCCATAAGATATTTTCTGCACGAAGCCATTTCCCACCATGCGGCGAACGCCGGGACAAGGAATAATACGACGCCCGCGATTTTCCAAAATCCGAACATGTTCATCATATACATGTGCGCCGTGCCCGCATCCGTCTGCATAAAGTGCAGCAACAAGCCTTGATACCATGGCAATCCGGATATGCACCATGCGACGAAAACAGCGACATAGTTGATTAAAAATGCTTTGAAAAGAAAATTCCGTTTGTGATAAAGCTTGTGAACTTTGTGCTCCATCCAGTCTTTCGGCATATCCGACCAGTTTTTAAAATCTTTCATTTTGAATCCTTTTGTTTCGGGTTATTGGGGACGCGCGAAAACGCGACCAATTAAATTAATTTTATCAAAATCCAGGAAACATAATGATAGGAAAGGATTCTATATAACGCCGTCCGTCGGCAATGGCACCATTTTTACCGATTTCTCATCGGCAACTATGACGTCATAGTGAAAGAATTTATCATTCATCATATCCGGAAACCATGTCCGGTCGTCCGCCCACATATTGTCGTACGGAAGCTTGTCCAAATCTATCCAATGCGCGGTGCATTCGCCGCCAGGCTTGCAATCTATATCACCCTTCCAATCAAAGGTCTTGAAAACCTGGCACACCAATGTCACATCCGTCCACACGAATTGCAATTGCCCGCAAAGTTTCGGATTAATCGGAGTGACGCCGGTTTCTTCGATTGTTTCGCGGACGGCCGCATCAATAAAGGATTCGTCTTCGCCCTTTTTTCCGCCCGGAAGATTATAAAGGTCGCGCGCGTGCCCGTCCGCGGAATTGGAAAAGCCCTTCATCCCGCGAAGACGCCTTGTCATTAAAACACGATTATTCGGAACATCGATAACCGCGAGTAAGGTTACGTTTTTTATTTTCATTTCAATAGCCTGTTCGTGTTCGCATGGCACAGCGCGATTGCGATTGCATCACTTTCATCCGCAGACTTTGGCGCGGCGCCCGGCAATAATATTTTCACCATTGCGTCAACCTGACTCTTGTCCGCATGACCGGCGCCCGTGATTGCTTTTTTTATATTATTCGGCTCGTACTCGTAAATTGGTATTTCGAATGTTCCGATTGCGACAATGCTTGCGGCGCGCGCATGGCCCAACAATAATGTCGTGGTCGGATTTTTATTAACGAAAGTATATTCGACGCTTGCCGCATCGGGCGACCAAACCTCGCACAGTTTTTTAACTTCACTAAATATATGCGCCAAACGCACCGGAAGTGGCGCCAGTTTCGGCGGCAAGATTACGCCGGACGCGACATAGCGCCGCATATCGCCCGCAACGTCGATAACCGCCCAACCGGTATGAATTAATCCGGGATCGATACCCAAAATCCGTGTCATGTTTGCTCGCTTTGCTCGTAGATATTAGATAATAGATACTAGATATATACCATACATATACCATTGTCTAATATATTGGACAACTGTATCCCAATATCTATTATCTATTATCTACTATCTATTATCTAATCCCTAACCCTCGCCAAATCGTCATAAGCTTTGTATTTCTCGCCGTTTGTTTCACGGTATTCGTATGCCGCGCTACCCGCGGAATACATATCGAACAATTCTTTCGTTTTGGCAAGCGCGGCGCTTATCTTATCCGCGGCGTCTGTCCCCGCATATTCAATCATGCCGCATTTGTCCCTGCCAAGCGACAAGAATTTCATAACGATGCTTGTCGGCAAAATCGGCTGACGCTCGAAACTTCCGGTTTGAAGCATGTATGCCTCCAAAGGAAGCTGCGGCATCATGCCATTATTTAATTGGGCGTTCGTTGGCAGTTGCCCGGTTTTTATGTCGACGACCACGCCCGTCTTATCTTTGATATAAACCCGGTCGGCGCGCGCGCGGACATTGCGCCCCGCGATTTCTATGACGCCCTTTGCGTCGTTTTCCGCAACAGACCATTCGGCATGTTTTAATTCATCAATAAATTCTAAAATACTCGGCGCCATTTCCACAAACCGATTATGCCAGAAATGAAATAAAACGCTTCCCGGCTCTAATTTTTCTTTTGCAGCATGGTCCAAGTATTTAATCACATCGTCAGTTGTTAGTTGTTCGTTGTTAGCTGTTAGTTGTTCAATCGCATCATGAGTCAGGTTTCCAAAATCAATGGCCGTGGTGTCATCCCACGGGTCGGGTTTGGGCTTTAACCGCAATATATGCCGCGCATAAAAAGCATACGGATTGTGGATAAGCAAATCCAATTCCGTAACATGCACATCCGACCAATCGGCGGGCGGCATTGGCGCAGAATAATCAAGCGTATGCGGCGCGATGATGTCGCGCAGTTTGCCGGCCTCTTTGAATTTCTCTCCGCCGTCTGCGACTATTCCGGCGACCGCGACGCGCGATAAAAACCGCGATTCTGTCGTGTCACATCCGCCAGCCATGCGCGACCGCGTCCAATACACAGAACGCGCGCACGACAAAGTGATAAAATCCATGGCCATTAGCGACACTTTGCGATTGGGCGGGGGAAGGCCCAGCTCATCCGCGACACGACGCGGAATCCATGGATTTTCATACCCTGTTGCGGGAAACATGCCTTCGTTTAAACCTGTCATGATTACAACGTCTGCGGTTTGCATACGCGATTCTATTGTTCCCAATACATCGATGCGGCAATCGTCAAACATGGGCGGGCGCAATTGCACCGATGACAAAGCCAGCGCCACAACGGCGAGCGCATCATGCAAAGTAATTGTAATATTATGCCGCAGAATTATATCCGATACTTCTTTGATAGATTGGATAAGCGGCAAATCTGATTCAGAAAATTCAAGACCAAACCCGTCTATGAATTCGAATATATTTTTTATTTGATTATTAAACTTTATTTTATCCAACCCGTTCAACACCGCGCGCCCAAACGCTGTCATGGCCCCGGACACTCCGCCAGAAAAATTGGCGCCCATACCGCGTCGCGCGAATGATTCATAAATTCGTTGGTTCCCCGCCGCGTCCGGCGTAATTACAAGAACGGATTTGCCATTTGCCGCCGCGTCCTTTGCGATTTCCGCGACAACTTCTGCTTCTTCTGATTCGCGGGAACAATCTATCATTGTGAACGCACTATGTAGGGGCGCATAATTGCGCCCCAGGGCGCGAATACGCGCCCCTACATTATTTGAGAACGCAGCATTAAAAAATCCGATCTCGGATTCTCCAACTTCAATGGTTTCAACGTCTGCGGGCACAACACCAATTCGTTCCAAGAACTTCATTTCCGAATGATACGGATTTGTAGTTCCTAGTTCCTCGTTACTAGTTCCTAGTTCATTAATTCTTCCCGGTAAAATTATATATCCGTTTTCTAATCCCGCGACATGCTTCATCAAATCCGCGGTGGCGGGCACAGACCCGGTCGACCCGCATATGATGATTTTAGATTTATGATTTATGATTTCTGATTTATGATTTTCTAAGTATTCAATCCACCCACGTATTTCCGTGTTTCGTTTCTGGGCCTCCGTGATTTTATCGGGAAAAATGTTCCGCATCAGACTAGATGCCTTATCCAAAAATTCTGCTTTCTTTTGAAAGTGTCTTGCATATCGTTCCCCGACCAACTGGGCCCAGTTTATGTTTTCTTGACCCCGCCCCTCGTTTTCCAAATAATCCGTCATACGAATTAAATCCCCCGCGACGGTAAGCGAAGACGCAAAGGTTAGGTTTTCCGCCGTCTCTAGCATTTTGGCCAAAACAATCGTTCGTTCGATATTGGAAACCGTGTCTTCGTCGATGAATTCATCGTCGACCGCCTCGCCAAGCGCCACCAATTTGGGAAGCATGACCGCGCGTCCGGGAATATCCGCCAACATCCTTTCGACCGTTCTGACCGCGCGCCGTGAAGGCAGAAATATTATATCGTTTGAAAAATCATCCCGCATTAAAACATGCCGCAACGCATCGGCAAGCTTTGCCGGATTGCTTGCGCAAAAGATGTTCTTAGTTTTTGGCAATTTCACGCTTTAATTCTTCGATTCCGGTTTTCTTTTCCGCAGATGTTGCGCAGACGTTTGCGCATGCCGCGCCGTGTTTTTGGACGGCGCATTCAACCTCGGCCTTGATTTTTTCAATATCGGATTTTTTTACTTTATCCAACTTGGTTAAAACAATCTGATACCGTATGGCATTCGCGTTGCAGAATTCCATTAATTCGATGTCCGAGGGTTTAAGGCCGTGCCGCGAATCGACCAAAATAAATACTCGTTTTAATTGCGACCGGTTTAGCAAATATTTTTCCAATCGCGCGGCCCACCTTAATATCGATTCTTTACTTGCTTTGGCATATCCGTATCCAGGCAAATCGGCCAACATGACGCAATCCCATTCGAACAAATTGATGCTTTGCGTGCGGCCGGGTGTGTTTGACGTGCGCGCAATCTTCTGACCCACCAGCGCATTTAGCAAAGACGACTTTCCGACATTAGAACGCCCGACAAAAGCATATTCGGGCAAGGCCGCCCGCGGCAAAGATTCGAATGTTTCAAAAGAGCCCAAGAATTTTATCATTTGTTTCCAACCGCTTTCATCCAAATTGTTTTTATAAAACGCAGGCTTAATGTGGATAAAATAAAGCCAGCCGTGGGTATTATGGCGGACAAGAACGGATTCGGCATCTCAAGCGAGAACATCACAACAACTATGACCGCGTAAGTTATAATCGCCACCGCGATTTTGCGCGTCCAGCTTGTCTCCCATTTTTTATCCGCCTCTACTTGCCTGTTTCTTAAGTGTATGGCTTTGATTTCGTTTTCAATATTCATTTTTTTATTACCCTTTCATACGCCGCGGATTTGCTAAGTCCTGTGCGGGCGGCAATCTCGGCGGCCGCCATTTTGGTGCTTTGCGCGCCCGTTACAACTTCGCGCACGATTTCGTTTATCTGGGTGTCAGACATTTTTACATCCGGCGCTGGTTCGATTATCAAAACGATTTCGCCTTTGAATCCGTTTTCATGTTCGGCCAATATATCCGAAGGATACCCGATAACCGTTTCTTCGTGAATTTTTGTGATTTCGCGGACAATAGCGATGCGCCGTTCGGGCATAATTTTGGCAAGCGAGCGAAGAGTATCCATAATCCGATTTGGCGATTCATAATAAATTATCGTATGCCGGATTTTAT
>WRIM01000007.1 GCA_009782725.1 Alphaproteobacteria bacterium
GAACAATAATCGCCGATTACAGATATCATGTTATAGACGCCGTGCATGATAATGACGAATCGATACAGCTGTATTCCAAAATTCCAGGATTCAAGGCAGGCACACAAAAATTCAAACCGCATAAATTTAAAACAGACTTTTATGACGCGGCCATGAATGACCCAGACAGAAAACCCGATGAAATGCCAATGGACAGAATGATAGTATTAAGCCGAGACGATAGATAATATTATTTATTTCTATCTAAAATATTATTCAGCGTTTCGTAATTATTTCCGCGAAGGCGCGACATCAATATCTCGACCTGGGCCGGTTTGATGCCCATGTCTAATAATACTTGCTCCCCAAGCATAAACGACGATTCGATTGTTTCCGGCAATGCCATTTTCGCGCCTTCCTTGGTCAATATGTCCGCTTCGGTCATGTTTCTTGCGCGGGCGAAAATGCGAACGCGCGGCGCGATGCCGTGTATCGCGCGAACGGTGCGTTTTGCGATATCCGCATTGTCCAACGCGATTACAACCGATTTTGCCCCGCGGGGCTTTAGTCCGAATTCTTGCAATATCGCAGGCTTTGTCGTATCTCCGTAAAACACATTATATCCGTCGTTGCGGCCAAGTATTACTTTGTCCACGTTCATATCTATGGCGACATACGGTATGTTTTGAGATTTCAGCATTTTCGCAATAGTTTGACCAACACGGCCGAATCCGCATATTATGACTTCGGGCTTCATTTTCGCGCCGGGGACAGAGTTTACTTTCTTTGCTTTATTTTCCGAAAATAATTTGCCCGATTGATAAAGCCGGTCGTATATCGCCAACAATATCGGCGTCACCATCATCGATACTATGATAATCGCCATAATTATTTCCGCATGCGCGATTGGAATCGGCTCTATCCCGCTTTGCTTCATAGTGGCAAGGATTAACAATCCGAACTCTCCGCCCTGGGCAAGTATTAGTGCGATTAAAAAAGCCTCGCGGTTCATGACGCGGCGCACGCGCGCAACAATATATATTGCGACGAATTTTACGATAACCAATCCCGCAACACCCAATGCGATAATCCACCAATTATCAATCAATAACGGAACATTAAAGCCCAGTCCCAACGCTATGAAAAAGAACGCCAAGAACAACATCTGATACGGGTTTATGTCTGCCTGAACCTGGTGCCTGTATACCGTCTCAGACAACAACATACCGGCCAAGAACGCGCCCATTGCCGCGGGCAGCCCCACGAATTCAAAAACAACGGCCCAAAGCACGATGTTCAGCATAATGGCAAGCAAGAACGCCTCTTTGGATTTTAATCTTGTAACGCGCTTCATCAATGGGTTCAGAAGATACCGCCCGACGATGACAACGCCAAGGATAAGACCCGCGGACAACACCAAGATATCAATCACATGCGCGCCCAAATTAAAAGAATGCCCCGCGAACACGGGCAGCATGGCAAGAAGCGGAATGGCAAGCAAGTCTTGGAATAATAATATTGAAAAAGTCTGGCGCCCCAATCCCGATTGCAATTCGTTTCGGTCGGCAAGCAATCCCAAATCCGACGACGTGCTTGACATCGCAAGCATCAACGCGATCATGACGGTGCCCATAATCGACCAATGCGTCACGCCGAAAAGTATCGGGAAAAGCATCATGGCGACGACAAGCACTTGGGCCGCGCCAAATCCGAATATTGTGCGCTTCATCTGCCAAAGGCGCTTTATATTCAATTCCAATCCCATAGAGAACCAAAGGAATATGATACCCAATTGCCCAAGGAAGCTCCAAATCTCATTCAATTCGAAAAGTCCCAAAACATATTGCCCCGACATGATTCCCGCAAGCAAGAACGCAAGCAGCGTTCCAATCCGCGCAACGCGCAACAAGAACACAAGCGCGAATGCAATTGCGAAAAATATAAGTATGGATTGGGTCATCTTCTCTCTCCTGAATTATTCAAATTATAGCATAATACCGCACGCAATTTCTGCAAATTTTTCGGGATTTAATTCTTCCGCGCGTTCCATGCCGGTTAAACCGAATGCGGCCCAATCGACGCCCGGAATAATACCGCGAATCATCTTGCGACGCTGACCGAAAAGGCGCGCGGTTAATTTTTCAATATTTTCAATATTCGCCGTTTGCTTTTTCTTTGGAAGAATTTGCACCACCGCGGATTCAACCTTTGGCGCGGGCGTAAACGCGGTACGCGGAACATTAAACAAAATCTTTGCATCCGCGATTAACGATGTTAATACCGACAGCCGGCCGTATTGTTCGCCGCCGACTTTTGCAACTATGCGCTCTGCGACCTCGCGTTGGAACATCAAAGTCATGGAAGAGATTTGAGGTTTGAGCCCCGGCCTTCGCCGGGGTGACAACCCAGCGGTTTGAGATTCGGCAATAATATGCAACCAACGAATTAATAATTCCGTGCCAATATTATACGGCAGATTTGAACAAATCGCATATTGTTCATTTTCAATTTTCAATTTTCCATTTTCAATTTTCAATGCATCGCCGTAAACGATTTCTAATCGGCCGTCGCTGACGGATTTGATTTGTTCCAAAATCGGCGCCGTGGTTTTGTCTTTTTCAATTGCGATGACGCGCGCGGCGCCCGCCATTAATAACGCGCGGGTAAGTCCCCCCGGCCCAGGCCCCACTTCGACAACATCGGTATTTTCAATGTCCGGCACGCTTCGCGCGATTTTACCGGTCAGGTTTAAATCGAACAAAAAATTCTGACCCAACGCTTTTTTGGGCTCTAAACCCGCGGCGCGCATCATGTCCGATACCGGCGGTAAATTACAAAGTTCAAAGTGCAAAGTGCAATGTTCAATTGTTGCGTCGGCAAAGCCGACGCCATTATCATTTGAACTTTGAACTTTGCACTTTGAACATTTTTTCATATTTTCTCTCTTCTTCCAAACGCCAGACTCAAGGTGCCGTCGTCGATATAATCCAAATCCCCTCCCAATGGCACTCCGCTTGCCAATTCTGAGAATTCGACATTGCAATTTTTTAATTCGTTCTTTACATAATGCTGTGTTGTTTTGCCTTCGACCGTATTGGGAAGAACAAAAATTATTTCGGTAATCGATTCATCATGGATGCGCCCCGGCAGTGTTTTTATGTTCAAATCATCCGGGGTTGTGCCGGCCGCGCCCGAAAGCAACCCGCCAAGTATATGATACCGGCCGTGAAATACGCCGGATTTTTCCAAAGTCCACACGTCGCCCAAATCGCGGACGACGCACAATTGGCCCGTCGCGCGGCCGGCATCCCGACAAAATTCGCATGATGAAAATTCCGCATCCGTAAGGCATCCGCATGCGACGCACGGCCGAATTGATTCGGCGGCATCCGCCAATGCCGCGGCAAGCGTGATCGCGCGCCCCGTTTTATCTTGAAGCAATGCCAACACTATGCGCTGTGCCGCGCGGCCGCCCACGCGCGGAAGCTTTGCAAATTGTTTGATAAGTTTTTCTATTTTTGGATTCATGGATTATCTAAATATAAAGCAATCTATGCCGGCGCCGCGACAACGCGCCGCAATTGATTGCGCGGACGATTCGGAAAGGCCCCTTGCGCGCACGCGGAACATTCCGTTCGGCGCGACCTCGATCACGGTGGCGACGCCCAACGCGCTTTGCACGCGTGTTTGCTGGGTCTGGGCCCCTTTGCTGCTTCCGAATGCGCCGAATTGTATTCCCGCGTCGCCTTTGGCGACGCCGTTATTCGTTACTCGTGATTCGTGATTCGTTGATATGGCGCTTTGTGATTTTTCCATATCTTTACTCTCTACTCTCAACTCTTTACTCTGCACTGTTGGGGCCTGCCCCAACAGTGTGAATCCTTTGTCCAACATGCGGCGCGCAACATCCGCGCGAACGTCTTTGTTCGTCGCGCCCAAAACCACAGACATTATTCGCCTTCCGTCTCTTTGCGCCGTAGCGACAAGCGAATATTTCGATTTATTCGTAAAGCCCGTCTTCATCCCGTCGCACCCTGGATACGACCCAAGCAAACGATTGCCATTAGTATAAGTCTTGCCGTTATATTCCCATGTCTTTATGCCAAAGTATTTCCAATATTGGGGAAAATGCTTGTAAACCGCCATGGAAAGCAGCGCGATATCGCGCGCAGACGACATATGGTCGTCGTCCGGCAACCCGGATGAATTTTCAAAATTTGTCTGGGACAAACCGATTTGCGATGCAACGTCCGTCATTAATGACGCGAAATTCCCCTCTTTCCCGCCTTTCAAATTTTCAGCCAAAACGCGCGCGATATCGTTCGCGGATATAACCGCAACCGCTTTGATAGCGTCTTCGACCCGGATTTTAGAACCGGCCGCCACGCCAAGTTTTATCGGACTTGCATTCGCCGCAGCCTGCGACACAATCAAATAATCATCCAGATGAAGCCGCCCATGTTCCAGCGCATCGAAAGCCAAATACATCGTCATGATTTTGGTAAGCGACGCCGGGTAATTCAGCTCGGTCGCGCGCTCTTGATACAACACGGCGCCGGTATCCATATCTGCGACAAGAACGGCGTTATATTGCGCGCTTTGCGCGCAAAAAGTGACAAGTGATAAGTGACAAGTGATAAGAAATGCGAATAGTTTTCTCATACCAATAAATTTAGCAAAAAAACGGAGAGTCGGGCAAGTATTAAAAAACGGGCGAACGCCCGTTTTTTTATTTTCTGATACCCAATTTTTTAATCAGGGTTTCGTAATCTTCCGGGTTTCTGCCCTTGATATAGGACAGCAATTTTTTCCGGCGATTGACCAACAAGAGGAGCCCGCGCTTTGAATGCTCGTCTTTGGGCATTTTCTTCATATGTTCGGTCAGATTCCGAATGCGTTCGGTCAAAACCGCAACTTGGGATTCAACAGATCCGCCGTTGTCTTTGTCAGACGCTTTGAATTCTTTGATTAATTCTGTTTTTTTCGTTTTTGCAATCGACATTGTATTTCCTTATTGTTTTATTATTCGTAATGGTCGCAACAGATTATCTTTTATTTCGCCGATTCCAATCAATTTAGAATCATTGTAAACCCGCCGCAAACCATTGCCATTTGATTGGATAAATCCGCCGTTTTGAAAAGACGCGGCGTCATACCCGTTTAATTCCGCAACCAGAATGTCGTCCAGTCCGAAATCGGTCGGCATCAAGTAATCTTGTACCGATTGAGGGGCATTATTATACAGATTTTCAAGAAAATCAAGCGAAACGGCATCTTTTATATAAAAATCATGCGTGCGGGTGCGCCGAATTGCGGTGCAGGTCGCCAAAAAGCCCCCTGCAAGCGCGCCGATATCCCGCGCAAGGCTTCGGACATACGTGCCCGCGCCGCATTGAACTTTGAAATTGTTTTCGCCCAAATATTCAAGATTATAAATCCGAACGCGTCGCGGGGGAATTTCGACCGGTTTTCCGGCAACTGCCAATTTGTATGCGCGAACGCCGTCGATATGAACGGCACTATACGCCGGGGGAACTTGATCGATTTCGCCAATCAGTTTTGGAATCGCGGCCGCAATTTGCGCGTGCGTCGGCGCCATGTCATTTTGTTCCAAAACCCGGCCCGTAATATCATCGGTATCGGTGCAAGTTCCCCACTGTACAGAGAATTCATATTCTTTTTGGGGCGCTTCTTCCAGGTATGGAATCATTTTTGTTGCCTCAAAGAATGCGATTGGCAAAACTCCGGAAGCCATGGGGTCAAGCGTTCCCAAATGCCCGAACTTTTTAATGCCAAGCATCCGCGCAATGCGCCCACCCGCCGCGCGCGAGGACATACCGCTTGGTTTATCTAAAATAATCCAACCAGAATTTTTCATCAGAATAATGTCATTTGCGATTTTTTCAGAGGCAATGGTTCCGATACCCTTTGAATTGGGGCGGTATGCGGTATGGCCGACGACGGAATAACGGTTTCTTGTTTCTTTGATGCCACGCCCGCAACGCCGCAATTGTTTTCTTGTGATTCTAATCCAGCCAAGACCTCTTCCGCGCGCGCGACCACGGTTTCTGGCATCCCGGCCATTTTTGCAACGTGGATTCCGTATGAACTTGCCGCGACGCCCGGCGTGATTTTATGCATGAATATTATCTCGCCATTATCTTCGGCCACAGACACGGTAAGGTTTTTCACATATTCTAATTTCTTGCCCGCGGCATCATCGGCCAAAGCAGTCAATTCATGATAATGCGTCGCAAATAATGCGCGAGGGCCCAATTTATTTAGAAATTCCAATACCGCCCACGCAATGGAAAGACCGTCGAAAGTCGCGGTTCCCCGCCCGATTTCATCAAATATAATAAATGATTTATCCGTCGCGCGGTTTAGGATATTTGCGGTCTCGGTCATTTCTACCATAAATGTCGATTGACCGGCGGCAAGATTATCCGACGCGCCGACCCGAGAAAACAATTGATCGCAAAGACCAACGTTTGCACTGTCCGCAGGCACAAATGAACCCAAATGTGCCAAGACCACGATCAATGCATTCTGACGCAAATATGTGGATTTTCCGGCCATATTTGGCCCGGTCAAAAGCGCGATTGATTTTGTGTCATCTGAATTATTTGCCGATTGCGCGTCCGCATTTTCATCCCGGACAAATTTTGCCTTGCGATATTTTTCGGCGCCTGTGCCCAAACAACAATCGTTCTTTACAAAATTATCCGCGCGCGCGCGAAGTATTTTTTCAACCACCGGGTGCCGGCCGCCAGACACGTCGAACGTGCGATCGTCCGTCACAGTCGGCCGCACCCAACCGTATTCGGCCGCGCATTCGGCCAAAGCGGCCCACACATCAACATCGGACAGCAAATTCGCCGTAGCGTTTAAATCGTCGGATTCTTGCAATATTTTTTCGATTAGTTCGGCGACTATCTCGGCCTCGATCGCGCTTGCGCGGTCGGCGGCGCCGCGCACTTCGTTATCCAATTCTATTAATCGCGTTGTTGTAAACCGAACATTATCCTTCATGGTTTGGCGGTGTATGAAGTTTCCGGAATCCGCGAAAAGCTTGTCCGCCGCCTTTGACGGAACCTCTATATGATACCCCAAGATATTATTGTATTTTATCTTCAATGTGGCGATTTCCGTGGCTTTGACATATTCTGCTTGAAGTCCCGCGATAACCTCTCTCGCGCCATGCGCCAAAGCATTCATATTGTCCAACGCCGAATTGAATCCGCTTCGAATAATATTTCCTTCGCGGAAAAATGCCGGCAAGTTGTCCATTAACGCCGAACGAAGTTCATATGCCAAATTATCATGCGTTTTGATTTGATTGAAATGCGACGCCAATTCGGAATCAAGCCGCGCGCCCACCGATTTAATCTGGGGCAATAATGTTAAAAATTCCGCGACACCCTTTAAATCGCGCGGCGTTCCGCGATTCGCGGACAATCTTGAAACGCTTCGCCCGATATCAGATACCTTGCCCAAAAGCGCGCGCACACTGTTAAAAACGTCCGAGTTTAATAAAAGATGACCGATATGACGTGCGCGCTTTTGAATAACGGAAACATCGCCCGACAATTCGCGTAAATACGCGCGAAGTTTGCGCGCGCCGGCGGCGGTTTTCGTTTTATCAATCACATCAAGCAATGTCGCGCCATGCCCGGACAGAGTGTCGTCGATTTCCAAACTTTTCCATGTCGCGGCATCGATCAGCAAACGTTTCCCTTCGCCCAATCTGTACGGCGCGCGAAATGCCATTTTCGCGCCGCGCTGAGTTGATTCCAAATACCCGGCAAGCAAATGAACCGCGATATTTACAGAAGTATTTTCGATTCCGAAAATCGTTTTGACAGTTTCTGTGATATTTTCCCGGGCATAAAGGCGGTCGTAAATATGCGTCGTTTTAAATGCGGCGCGGACGCGCATTATTTCCGGGATTTCCGAAGCCGATTCGGGATATATTATTTCCGCCGGGTTAAGGCGCGTTAATTCATCGAATAAATTGCCCGACAATTCCCCGACAAAGAATTCTCCGGTTGAAATATCGCATCCGGCGATATCGAAAACCGAATCCGGACGCGGCGCAACGGCGACCAAGAAATTCGACCTGCTGGGGCTTAGCAAATTTTCATCGGTAAGCGTTCCGGGTGTAAGAACGCGCACAATCTTGCGCTCTATCTGTTTGCGGCCGCGGGCCTTGGCCTCTTCGGGGGTTTCCATTTGTTCCGCGAATGCGACGGAATGACCGCCGCGCACCAAACGCCCGACATAGCTTTCCATTGCATGCCACGGAATTCCGCACATCGGAATGTCAATGCCGTCGGCATCCGTGCCCCGCTTGGTCAATACCAAATCCAGAGTGCGCGCCATAATTTTGGCGTCTTCGAAAAAGCATTCGTAAAAATCCCCCAAACGGTACAGCAACAAAGCATCCGGACATTCAGCCTTCATGTCGACGTATTGTTGCATCGCAGGGGACAGTTTGTTTTCTTTCATTACGCTGTGGTTTTCAATTGTTCGATTTTCAATTCCGCTTCTTTCAGCATTTGTTCAAGATACGCCTTTAATTTCATGCCGGTTTCATAAGCGGCAACCGAATCGGCCAAAGGAAGCGTGCCGGATTCCATCTTTTTGACAAGGTCTTGCAACTGGGCCAACGCCGCTTCGAACGATAATTCTTGAGGTTTGTTTTCTGTGTCCATATCCGTTCCTTTTTGATGTATGCAATATAGAACATTAGTAATAAAAAATCAAAATAAATAAACTAAAAAATAAATTAAAAAACCAGATATTTTTTGGCCGTTAGGCCGGCTTTGGGGTTGCGGGTGACCCGACGTGTATAAATAATACACGAGGGTCGCCCGCAGCCCCAAATGCGGTTTCAGACGGGAAAATTAGCCCCGGAGATTAATACATGGTTTGAAGTATATGTCTTGATTTATCGATGTCGTTCAGCATCTTGCCCGTGCCGCGCGCAACGCAACTTAACGGCTCGTCTACAACAAATGCCGGAAGGCCTGTAGCCTGACGTATTGCGACATCCAAATCGCGCAGCATCGCGCCGCCGCCCGTCATCGCAATTCCATAATCCACGATGTCCGCGGATAATTCCGGCGGGGTCAGCTCAAGCGCTTGGCGCACTGTATCAATTATTTTCGAAACCGTTTGGGCCAACGCCGTTGCAACTTGGGATTCCGTAATCACGGCTTCGCGCGGCACGCCCGACAGCAAGTCGCGGCCTTTGATTTTCATTTGGCGTTCGTCTTTCTTGTCTTTCGGCGCAATCGCGCATCCGATTGTTTTTTTGATTTCTTCGGCCGTTGCCTCTCCAATCAAAAGATTTTTATTTTTACGCACATAATCGATTATATCGACATCCATTTGATCGCCCGCGACGCGCACCGCGTTCGCGTACACTACGCCGCCCAAAGACATGACCGAAATTTCGGTCGTCCCGCCGCCAATGTCAAGAACCATAGAGCCCAACGGTTTATCAATCGGCAATCCGGCGCCTACGGCCGCGGCGGTCGATTCTTCGACAATATAGACTTTGCGCGCGCCGGCGGCGTCCGCGGCCTCTTGTATAGCTCTCCGTTCCACCTGGGTCGCGCAAGACGGCACGCAAATAATAATAAGGGGCGCGGCCAACATGCTTCGAGAATGAACTTTTCTTATGAAATATTTTATCATTTCTTCGGCGACTTCGAAATCCGCGATAACGCCGTCGCGCAATGGTCTGACCGCCGAAATCGTGCCGGGCGTGCGGCCCAACATTTGCTTTGCCTCTGTACCCACCGCCAAAACCTCTTTCCGTCCCAACAACCTGTTTTCGGCGACGGCGACAACAGACGGTTCGTTCAGCATGACGCCGCGGCCCTTTACATAAATCAAAGTATTCGCAGTGCCCAAATCAATCGCCATATCGGCCGAGAAAAATTTAAGAAGCCAATTATACATGGAAAAAACTCCGTTTTTTCACGTGATAGGTGACACGTGATAGGTGATATGTATTATTTACGTTTGAACTATAAACAAAAAATGTGAAAAATCAAGCGTGAAACTGACCGGACTTCCTATCACCTGTCACGTGTCACCTATCACGACGATATTAAATCGCTTTGACAACGCGGCAGAATGTGACGCCGTATATGGCCCGGGCGCCGGCCTTTTTAAGAACTTTGCGAAGTTCCGCGAACGTCGCGCCCGAAGTCATAACGTCGTCGACAATCAATATTGTGCGGCCGCGCACCCGGTTTGGGTTCGCCACATGAAAAACGCCGCGGATATTGTCGTGTCTTTGCCGATAAGTTTTATGCCCCATGTCGGCGCGATGACGTCTTTTTACCGAACCGACATCCATTGCCACATTAAAATGGCGCGCAATCGGCCGGGCCAATAATGTAGCCTGATTATATCCGCGTTTAAACAACCTTTGACACGAAAGGGGAACGGGCATAACAATGTCGAACGGCGGGGCATCGCGCAACGCATTAATCATAGATTTTGCCATTAAATCCCGGTATTTCAATGCGGACGCGTGTTTGAACGGCAACATTACGGATTTCGAAACATCGTCGTATACGCACGCAGAGCGAAGCCAGTCCAACTCGTTCTTGCCCGCGGCGCAAACGGGGCACATGGGGTGCGGCCCCAAATCCAAATCGGCCGGGAAAGGATATCCGCATATGCTGCACAACGGATGACCTATCCAATTGAATTTGCCCCAGCATTCCGCGCAAAGCTGACCATTTTCGGCAACGTCGCACCCGCACATCGGGCACGTCGCCGGAAATAAAAAATCAAGTATTTTGGAAAATAAAATTTTTACCACGACAATCGCCGCTGAGTCCTTGTTTCCGTATCGCCGAATATGTCTTGCTGTTTCTCGGTCAAGGTTTGGAATACATCGTTCGATATGACGCGCAGCACGAACGCGTCGTCGTTACGCTGGCTTAATACCGGGATTATGCGTTGGTCGTTTACGCCGGTGTCTTTTAACACCTGTTCCACAATGGCAAGGCGTTTTGCGGCCAAACGTCGTCCGTCAAAGCTTCTTGTCGCGCGTTCGGGTATGGATATTTGAATCGCGCGCTTTGGATTGCTTGCCACGATTCCGGCATATTCGGAAAGAAGATTAAAGTTCTCGCGCGATAGTGACGCGTCGCTTCCCCGGAATCCAAGCTTGATTTCAAGCGGGCGCACGCCGCCCTTTTCGGACAAATCGCGGCTTGAATCAAAGCCCGCGATTTCATATGTCATTTCGGACGCCACATCGAATTTGTCGTCGATTCTGTATGCGGACAGATGTTTGTTTTCCGATACGTATGTTTTTTGAAATGCGCGCTTTAACTGCATCGGGGATAATTTGGTCAAAGGCACATCGTCGTATTCTTCGTAATTCGGCGCGCGCGCGGGTTCGGCGCGGGCAAATGCGTCATTGTTATCCCAAGGCGCTGCGTCTTCATAATCATCCATTGGAACAACTACGCGGCGGGTGATGACATCGGGGTCATGGGTTGGCGCGGGCGATGTCACGGCGGCACGCGCCGGCATCACGCGCCGGTTTTCTATGGTTGATGCCGCGACGCGCGCCACGGGCGCGGGCGCCGCCATGGGAGTATTAACATTTTGCATGCGCATCGGCGCAATTGGCACCGTTTTTGGCGCGGCGGCAATGCGCGGAGCCGCTGCAACTTGAACCGGGGCGGCCGCAACACGCGCAGGCGCGGTTATGGTATTGGTGCGGGTCGGCACAGTTGCCGCAACGCGGGCGGGCGCAGGGGCGGACGTTGGCACGGGCATCGGCGCCGCGCCCGGCGTGCGAACGCCTGCGAAAAAGTCACTGTAATCATATTGGTTGGCGGATGCGGATGTTTTGCGCATATTAGAGGACGACGCAATCATCGCATCCAATCTTGAATCTTTGAACAAGCTTTCTTCGGGAAGAACAAATCCGTCGTCAAGCTGGGCAAATTCGTGCGCGCGCGGCATGCGAAGCGGCGTATCCGAATTCGTGGCGGCGCGCGCGACGACGTTTCTTCCGTTATCGCTGTTGCTTGAACGCGCCCACAAATCGCCGCTTGGCCGGTTGGGGACAAGAACGTCGCCCACAGGCATTTTTAAACCATGATTCGTCGTTGTGGTAACGGTTGTATTGCGCGCGACTAAATTATCTTTTTCGGGTGCGGTTTTATTATCTTGAATTTTGGCCAAAGGTTCTAAACCGAATGCCGCGCGCGCCGAAATGCCGTGTCCATTAACATTCATCACAGGCAATCGCGCAGAAGCATCCGCGCCGCAGAAAACCGCGGTCATAATTGCGAATGTTAGCAAAACTCTGACGTGCAAAATCAAGAAATCCTTCCCCTTTAAGGGAATGATAGAACAAATGCCAAAAGCGGGGCAAGCGAAAAATATCGCATTAATCGGCGACGAATTTTTTCGCCACTTTTTTAATCCCCTTATCCTTAAATGCGACGGTTAAAGTGTCGTCATTTTCTTCGATTACAACGCCGGAGCCCAGTTCCGAATGTTTGACCAATTTCCCAACCATGGACGACGCATAAGACGTATGAATTTTCTTTTTATAAACCGGTATTGGTTTTTCTATTCTTGATTCCGCGCCTTGGACAAATTGTTTATCGATTTCCCCGATAAACCGACTTGGGGTGGCGACATCACGCTTGCCAAATATCATGCGCGAGCATGCGCTTGAAATAACCGCGCGTTTGCGCGCACGGGTCAATGCGACATAGGCCAAACGACGCTCTTCCTCTAACCCGCCGTTTTCTGCGGCCTTTTTGTTTGGAAAAATGTCTTCTTCCCATGCGGGCATGAATACGGTGTCGAATTCAAGACCCTTGGCCGCGTGTATCGTCATTATGTTAACCGCGTCTCCGTTCTGGGTTTTATCATCGTCGTCTTCGGTCATCATTAATGCCGCGTGTTCCAAGAATTCAGAAAGCGTTTCATATTTCGA
>WRIM01000008.1 GCA_009782725.1 Alphaproteobacteria bacterium
TGGTAGGCCGTTACCCCACCAACAAGCTAATCCAACGCGGGCTCATCCATCACCGATAAATCTTTCCCGGTTTCCCGGCGTATGCGGTATTAGCTTTCGTTTCCAAAAGTTATTCCCCAGTGATGGGCAGATTCCCACGCGTTACTCACCCGTGCGCCACTGGTGTATTGCTACACCCGTTTGACTTGCATGCCTAAGACCCGCCGCCAGCGTTCGTTCTGAGCCAGGATCAAACTCTCAAGTTCTAAAAAACTTGGTTTGTTTGCCTGTGCACTTAACGCTGACTATAAAATCTAGTCATTCGTTTTACTATTATATAAGTATTATTTTCGCAAGATAGGAATATACGAGGTTATAAAACGAATTTGTAACCTACTACCTATCTTAAGATGTGCACTATGACAAAACGTCAAAGTTTGGATTTTATCCACTTTAACTGTCTGCACATCCCTTCTTTTGTGATTCGCATTTTGCATACGCAAAACACACTCACAAAATTTGATGAGCTGCTTTATTAACAAAAATCAGATTTGCTTTTGGATTCTCGATTCGTTCCCGAATCGTCGTTATCCAAAAAAACCTTGAATTTCAGGGGTTGACATCCTCTCGCCAACTTGAAAGCCCGCATAATATAAAGTCTTTTATCAAAAATGTCAAGCCCTTTTTTAAAAATATTCATAAAAAAGTTATCATAGCGTATTTCTGCAACACTATGAAATGCGCCATTTTCATCGATTAATGCATGCTTTGTAAAAACTTTTTTACAAACCGCATGTTTTAACGCGAAAACCTGACCCTTGATTTTTTTTATATTTTATTAAAAATATTCGAAAATATTTATGATATAATTCCCTATATGAAAGAGAGAGACACATTTCCGCCAACCATTGCGGGGTTCTATTTACAGATATCAAAGCTGTTCTGGCCGTATGTGGCCAGCCTTATCGTGCTTTATACAATATTCGATGTATTGAACGGGGTTTTGGGCGCGCTTACCGTCAAATGGTTAATTAACGGCATCGAATCGTTGGCACCTGGGGAATCTTTGATTGCGCATATGATGCCGACGATTGTGACTTTGGCCGTGCTTTATTTTATAATGGTATTCGCGCATCTGACTTCGAATTTAATCAAGGCTTATTATTGGCCGATTATCAAGGCCCGAATCGGCAAAATTATTTTCCAAAGATTGGGACGCCAGACAATCGCGTATTTCAAAGACAATTCCGCCGGGTTTATAGTCGAACAGGCAAGCTATATATTCAACAAATATAATAAAATCGCAATCGACCATGTTAATGAAATCATCGCGCTTATCTTGGCGGTGATTGTAAACGCGACATTATTATTCCAAGTGCATTGGGCGATCGCGGCGCTTTTCGGGGCTTGCGCCGGCATGCGATTGGCGCATTGCGCGTTCAATACGAAGAAATTATGGCAAAGCAATAAACGCGCGGCCCGGCTTGGCGCGCGGGTCACGTCGAACTATGTCGATTCGGTTTCGAACTTTATGAATGTGAAATTATTCGCGCGGAATAATAACGAGACCAAATATCTTGACCGCGTGCGGCACGAGCATGCCAAGGCCCGCCAAGTCGCAAATCATTACAATAACAAATTCTGGATGCTGCCATGGACTTTCGAGCAATTCTGCATGGTGGGGCTTGCCATATTATGCATTCGCCTTTATGCGGTCGGGTTGTTGGACTTTGGCGGGATTGCGTTTTCATTCATGTCGTTCGGCACAATGATGCGATTGATCCGCGATATGACGTGGAAATTGCCAGAATTAACCGAAGATTTAACAACGGTGACGCAAGCTTATGCGGACATATCGAAACCGATTACAATTACGGACGCGGCGCACGCGCGGTGTTTAAATCCAAAAAAATGCCGAATAGACTTCGACGACGTATCGTTTAAATATAAAGAAAGCGGCCGGATTTTCAAAAATATGAACCTTTGCATAAAACCCGGCGAAAAGGTCGGAATCGTCGGACTGTCGGGAAGCGGGAAAAGCACGCTGTTATATTTGCTGATGCGTTTGTACGACATTGATTCCGGCCGGATATTAATCGACGGCGCGGATGTAAAGAATGTCACCCAAGATTCTTTGCGCGGTCATATATCTTTCGTTCCGCAAGAATGCGTTTTGTTCAATAGAACATTGGCCGAAAATATTTCATACGGCAAGCCGAACGCTACGCGCGCCGATGTAATCGCTGCGGCGAAACTTGCATCCGCGCACGACTTTATCATGAATATGGAATTCGGATACGATACGCCGGTCGGCGACCGCGGCGTGAAATTGAGTGGCGGCCAGCGTCAGAGAATCGCAATAGCGCGAACAATCTGCAAAGACGCGCCGATTATCGTTATGGACGAAGCGACCAGCGCATTGGACTCTAAAACCGAAGAAATTGTACAGCGTTCGATGAAACACGTCCTTCACAACCGCACCGCGTTGGTTGTGGCGCATCGATTGTCGACGCTTCGCCAAATGGATAGAATCATCGTGTTGCACCACGGTAAAATCGCAGAACAGGGAAGCCATTCCGAACTAATCAAAAAGCCCGACGGCATTTATGCGAAATTATGGTCTATGCAGGTAGACGGTTTTATCAAATAATATACTTTTCCTTGATAATTGAAAATATATGATTATAATACCGCCCGTGGAGAACCGATTATTCCTTTTTATGTTTCGACTTGAACATAATGACGAATGATTCTTCTCCATAAAGTAAAACTAAAACAAATGGAGAAAACTGATGTTATTCGGTTTATTTGGCGACAAGGCTGCCAAGAATGTCTTGAACAATCCTGTATCTGTGTCATTGCAATATGGGGATGAAACTTTAACTTTGGAAACCGGCCGCTTTGCAAAGCAAGCAACGGGTTCAGTTATGGCCACAATGGGCCAAACAATGGTTTTGGCGACCGTCGTGTCATCGAAAAATATTGTCGAAGGCCAAGATTTCTTTCCGCTTACCGTCGATTACCAAGAAAAATTCGCATCTGCTGGAAAAATCCCGGGCTCCCGCGATCGGCGTGAAGGCAAATCGTCTTTGAACGAAACGCTTACCGGACGTTTGGTCGATCGTCATATTCGTCCGCTTTTCCCGGAAACTTTTACCAATGAAACCCAAGTCGTTTTGACGGTCTTTTCGTACGACAAAAAGAATTCGCCGGATATCATTGCGATGATTGCGGCATCCGCCGCATTGGCAGTTTCCGGATTGCCATTTATGGGCCCGACGGCGGCTGCCAAGGTTGGATTCCATGACGGTAAATATCTGTTGAACCCGACGCGCAAAGATTTGGCCGAATCCGAATTGGAATTGGTTGTCGCCGGAACAAAAGACGGCGTTTTAATGGTTGAATCCGAAGCGGGAGAGCTGTCCGAAGAAGAAATGCTTGGCGCCGTGAAATTCGGATTTGATGCTTTCCAACCGGTTATCGCCGCGATTAACGAATTGAAAAGCAAAGCCGGCAAAGACGCATGGACTGTGCGTGAACGTTCGACAGAATATAAAAAAATCGAAGCCGCGCTTGAACAATTCGCGCCAGAAACCGAAGCTGCATTGACCATTGCGGAAAAAATGGCGCGCTATGCCGCGCTTGACGCCGTCAAAGAAAAAGCACGCGGCGTTGCCGCGGATGCCGCACCGGAAATCTCGGCCGAGCTTGTCAAAGCATGGTCGAACGAAATCTGCGAAGGAATCACCGCACGCATTATGCGTCGCGCGATTCTTGATAAAAAACCGCGCATCGACGGCCGCGATTCTAAAACCGTTCGCCCAATCGAATGCGAAGTCGGCGTATTGCCGCGCGCGCATGGTTCCGCATTGTTTACCCGCGGCGAGACTCAAGGTTTGGTGACACTGACCCTTGGCGGCGGAAGCGACGCGAAACCATTGGAATCAATGGACGGCAAAGAAGAAGAAAAATTCATCTTGGACTATAACTTCCCGCCGTTTTCTGTTGGCGAAATCGGCCGCATCGGCGCGCCGAAACGCCGCGAGTTGGGCCACGGCCGTTTGGCATGGCGTGCGATTCACCCGATGTTGCCGTCGACCGAATCTTTCGATTACGTAATCCGCGTCGTATCCGACATATTGGAATCCAACGGTTCGTCTTCTATGGCGACCGTATGCGGCACCACATTGGCGTTAATGGACGGCGGCGTGCCGTTGACCCGCCCTGTGGCCGGAATCGCAATGGGATTGATAAAGGAAGCGGACGAATTCGAAGTGCTTACCGACATCATGGGCGACGAAGACCATTTGGGCGACATGGATTTCAAAGTAACTGGAACAGAACGCGGCATAACCGCGCTTCAAATGGATATCAAAATCACATCCATTACTTTTGAAATCATGAAGCAAGCTTTAAGCCAAGCCAAAGACGGCCGCATGCACATACTTGGCATTATGGGCAAGGCGATAAAGGCCCCGCGCAAAGAATTGTCGGAATACGCGCCCCAAGCGTTCGTCATGAAAATACATCCGGATAAAATCCGCGAAGTAATCGGCAAGGGTGGCAGCGTTATCAAGGCCCTCACCGCGGAAACCAACACCGGCATTGATTTGGCGGATGACGGCACGGTTAAAATCATGTACACGGACGTTGCCGACCGCGATGCGGCGGTCGCGCGCATCAAAGAAATCACCGCGGAACCCGAAGTCGGAATGATATATCCCGGCGTGATTTCCGGCATGAAGGATTTCGGATTGTTTGTGAAAATCATGAACGGAACATTTGAATCAATGGTTCATATTTCTGAAATCACCGGCGAACGTTTGAACAAAATCGAAGACGCGAAATTGCGCGAAGGCGACCATGTTTTTGTAAAATATCTTGGCACCGACAAACGCGGCAAAACCCGCATGTCTATGGTTGGAATCAATCAGAAAACGGGTGAAGAGAAAAAATAAGAGTAGAAGAGTAAAGATTTTGCGGCAATGCCGCAAAATCAGAGTAAGAGAGTAAAAGATAATCTTGTACTCTTCTACTCTCTTACTCTGCGAGCGCAGCGAGCATTACTCTTGCGACTGAAAGGAGCAAACAATGGACATGAAAGCATTAATGGAACAGGCGAAACAATTGCAAGGCAAAGTTGCCGCGGCCCAAGAAACTCTTGGACAAATGATTGTCAAAGGCATTGCGGGCGCGGGTCTTGTCATTGTTGAAATGACGGGCAAATACGACCTGGTCAAATTGACCATTAATCCGGATTTGATGAAAGAAGATTTGGAAACTGTGACGGCGATGATAACGGCGGCGTTTAACGATGCGAAATCCAAAGCCGACGCGGCGATTGATAAAGTAATGGGTGAGGCGACCGCCGGCATGCCGCTTCCGGCATAAATGCCGGCAGAGTAATGCGTGCTTTGCACGCAGAGTAAGAGAGTTAAAGAGTATGAGATTATTTATTACTCTCTTACTCTGCAAACGCGAAGCGTTTGCGATACTCTTTTACTCTATCTTGGGCGTTTAGCGCAGCGGTAGCGCGTCTGGTTTACATCCAGTAGGTCGGGGGTTCGAATCCCTCAACGCCCACCACCAAAAATTGTTAACGGACGCTACCCGCGTCCGTTTAAAATTTTTGAGTGCCCGCCGGAGCCTTGGCGT
The DNA here is from genome assembly GCA_009782725.1 of Alphaproteobacteria bacterium. Lineage (GTDB taxonomy): Bacteria > Pseudomonadota > Alphaproteobacteria > Rs-D84 > Rs-D84 > WRCC01. The sequence goes on from WRIM01000008.1 coordinate 5,635, forward strand.
AGGCTGGGCTAATCAAAATTACCCCGCCGCATCATTTTGATGCGTTTTTTTATACCCGCCTTGATTTTCGGAAAAATTCGTTTAGCATAAACCCTAAGATTGAGGGCGAGAGATAATAATTAAAGAAAAATAATTATGACAAAAATAATACGAGATAATAACTGGCACGAAGTTTATAACGAGCTTAAAGCGGAAGAATTAAAATTATCCGTTTATGACGACTTCCTTATGAGTCTGATTGGAAATGTCGAGTATAAAAAGGTATTAGATTACGGATGCGGACCGGGGGTGATTGCCAACGCTTTGAAACGTCTCAACCCAAATGCGGAAATAGATGTTTATGATACCAACAAACAGATTATTACAGGCGCCCGCGACAAAAAAGCATTGAATGATAACATTATTATACTGGGCGACAAGTCCGATATAAAAAAGGAAACGTACGATTTCGTTCTATGCAATCTGGTTTTGTGCATCGTGGAAGATTACGAAGCAATTAAAATATCTAAAAACATTTATGAAGCCATGAAAGAAGAAGGAACCGCGTTAGTCGGATTTTGCAATCCGAAAATCTTCAATGTGCGGGAAACGAAATTAGATATCCGACACCTTACCGGCGAGAATTATAAACAAAACCACGAGTATTTAAAGGAAAAGAAAGAAGGAACTTATCGCATTTATGAAAAGCATCGCCCAATCGAATGGTATAGCAAAATCTTCAAAGCGGCGGGGTTTAAGATTAGTAAAAAATTCTTTACAGCCCCGTACGAATTGAAAGGCAATCAGATAAACGATTTTATAATATTTAAATTGGTAAAATTAAGAACAGTTGCGAAAAACACGGCTAAAAGCCATTAGCGGCCACTTTCGAAAACCAATTTTCACTTACGACCGGGGGATTCCGTGGTTCAGCTCTGATGCGTACAGACGGCATTCATTATATTTAGTGCTCAATTTACAATCATAGCAATCATTGCAAACAAAACGGCCGTCGCAGGATTGCAAATATTTGAGAAACCTTGTCCGCGGCTGGTGATGATTATGGCGGAAAATCCCGCACAAGATTTCCTGCGCGGGGGCAAGCTCGTCCATTCCGAACCCATTCTCGCGCAATCTCTCAACGGATTGACCGCATCCGTCCGCAATCAGCCAATACATGCTGTTCATGTACCTGACCCGAATTATCGTATCGGGGGTAATCTCTGCCGGCGGATTTTCGGCCAAATCGGCAAGATTGGTTTCGTATTTAAACGGCGTTTCATTCCCAAGTTTATCGACGCGGTAAAAAGCCTTGGCCCGAACCGGCAAAAGATTCGGATCTTTCGCATATTCCAAATTATACGCGCGAATGGTAAGACGGTCGTACGCCTTTATCGCCAACGATATCAAAATCTTTTTTATCTTGTCTTTCATACCCCCTATAATACCCCCCCCCCCCGATATTTGTCAAGTAATTTATTAAGAGAATGGGCGGCGCCCCAAGGGGCCCCAAAAGGCACCTTTTGGTGCCTTTGATACCAAAAAGAAACCTGTAGAATCAATGACTTAATCAAAAAAACAACTTGCGGTTTTATATTCGCTGTGATACACTTGAATGGTCGGGGCCACCCTCCAACGGCCCTGACCCACTGGCGGGTGTTATCGACGCTGCTTGCGCGAACACGCTAGCATCCGCCAATGTTATGCATAATCGGTTGCCATACCCCCAAATATATGTTTTAATGCTTTCATGTCGCTTGAACAAATGTCCCTTGAATGCCCGGCGCTTATCACCGTCAAACTTGTCAACAGCAAGTGGAAGCTGTTAATACTTTGGGAGCTTTCCCACGGCGTCTGCCGCTTTGGCGACCTTTTGAAAAACATCAACGGGGTCAGTCAAAAGGTTTTGACACAGAGTCTTCGCTCGCTTGAAAACGACGGATTGGTATCTCGCCAGGTTTATGCGGAAATTCCACCGCGGGTTGAATACTCTATGACGGATTTGGCGCGCGATTTATCCAAGATTCTGGACATCATGGGGGATTGGGGAATTAAATATGCCGAAACACGGGCGGGCGCCCCCATAAAATGGCATTTTGAAAATAACTAAGGGCCCACACATGGCAGAATTAATCGATGTTTATACTAAAGAGGGCGAATTCATAGGCGTTGCAGACCGCAACGTCGCGCATCGATTCGGATTATGGCACAAAACCGTGCATTGCTGGATTATCAAAGATTGCAAAAGCCTGGTCTTTCAAAAGCGAAGCGAAAAATTGGCCGTCGATCCGGGTAAATTATTTTCGACCGCAAGCGGACATGTCAAAGCGGGCGAATCAATTGCCGACGCATTCATGCGTGAAATATTTGAAGAAACCGGAATTCATGTTGAGAATCCGATTGAGATTTTTCATAAACCGTATCTTTATGACACAGTTTTGGCCAGCGGCCGCGAACATCATGACTATATAACTTGGTATTTATTTGCAGCGCGATGCGACAAACCTTTGTCGGAATACGCACCCCAAGACGAAGAATTGGACGGGTTTGTAGAATTAAATATAGAAAACTTTTACAAATTGGCGAATGGCGAAATCGATTCAATGAAGGCGCCCGCATTATTGCGCCAAGTGTCTGGCCAATTCGCAATGACCGAAATAGATGTGCGCGAATCAGATTTTTTAATGTATGCGGGCGAAACGCTTGCCAATAAATTTGCATGCTGGCTTGCCGAAGTATGCGAGAAATTGGAATGCGCATAGCCTTTTCATTCTTATTGCGAATATTTATGCCCCGACATATAATCGGATTGTGAAGAGAATAATTTCATTATTATTAATGGCGGGAATTGTAACATCTGCCGGGGCCGCGGATTATTCCGGGCTTCAATTCGGCGTTGGCGTGCCGATACTTGCATGGCCCGCATCATCTATAAATTGGTTTGTTGGATACGCGAATAAAGAGCACCCAAGTTTTTGGGGAAAAAGATTCGGATTCCGCGCGGACTTTGCAACGCCTTTGACCCAAGAATCGCGCGCGCACGTTTATGACGAAAACAATATACATGTCGATATAAAGGTCGCGGGGATATCGCGCGGAATTTCTTTCAAAAACGCATTCGACCCGGTTGTTCTTTACGGCACCGAATTAGACCTTAGCGGCGTGAATGCCCGTGTCGGAATTAATGACAGACGTTTTGGCGGACTGGTCGATTTCTATCCATTCGGAAATACATCTGTGGTTGGGGGATTTAGATTCTCGGGCGGATATTATATCGGTCAGATGAATCTTGACGTGCGTGCGCGCAATCCGGACAACCTTCCACAAAACGGCGTGGTGATCGATATTCCCGGCGGAGATTCCGTGCGCACCCGATTACAGGCAGGTTCCATGGTGCGCGGTCGCATGAACTGGAGGTACAGCGGCCCGTACGGCGGCATAGGTTGGGACATAGGCGTTTACCGCGGATTCAAATTCTTTTTCGACGCGGGCGTGATATCAACATACGCGCCAAAATTATACGACCGCAATGTCGAAATTCCTTATAATAAAATCCAAGCTTGCTTTGACGTCGGCAATGCGGGAAGCTGCAACAGTTGGGTAAACCTTGATATCGATGATATTCCGCAAACGACCGCAAACCTTGCGGTTAATGTCATCGACGGAATATTCAACGCGCCGGGCGGTGTTTATAACGGCATTCCCGTTGGATTATTGCAAGCCGCAATGGTGGCAAGCGGATTGGACATTAATCAAATTGCGACCGAAATGGCACACTGGGTGCTTGCCGGCGGCGCGCCTCCGTCGTGGTATGTTAACGTGCCGCCGCAAATAAATACACTTATTCAAAATGCGATCGCCCAGGCCCAGGGCTTTGTCGAATCCGACGTTATGCGCGTAATCGATGAGTATCACAAAACCCGCACGGACATAGTCCGCGATGTAAACAGACATTTAAGAGATTTGCAATTATATCCGATATTCAGACTGGGTGTAATGTATAGATTCTGATTGACCAATATCCGCCATTAGGATAAAATACGTAAAACCAAAGGAGACGAATATGTCATGCGGATGTCAGAAAAAATGCGAATGCGAACCGGGTAAAGAATGCGATTGCAAGAAATAATATTAAGGGCGTAATAACGCTATTATCATGCGCACGGTGCGCGATAAAATCGCACAGCACGAGGCAAACCGGCGAAGATGTATGAGTATACATCGAGACGGTTTAACAAAGTGATGGGTGATTTTAGCCGCATCCCTTCGGGACGGCGACAAATTAAACCAATAACTGCGAATTTCCGCTTGAATGTATTTTCATACATCCTGCGCGAAAATCCTTGTTCTTGTTTTAATTTCTCTGCCGCCGTGCGCATGATAATAGCGTTATTACGCCCTAAATTTCAAATTCAAGTATTTCAAGATTATCACGACGCGCTTCAAATGTTTCGCGTATGTTTGGTTTGCGGCCTTTTGCGCGCGCTTTGACCACCTCGATAAACCAACCGTGCGAAAATACAACTATGAATTTTTCTTGTCGCGTTTTTAAGCGCTTTAAGAATTCATCGACGCGTTGGATAAGGTCGTTAAAAGATTCTTGCGCCCCCTTACCCTTGTAATCCTGATCATTGCGATTTAAATATTCGTCTCGGAAAATTCCGCGCTCTTCAAACGTGGTGCCTGCATATTTTTCCGGATCCATAAAGTCAAATTCATGAATCGGCCAGACTTCAACAGGAACATCCGGAAACTTTTCAATTAGCGGCGCCGCGCTTTGCCGGGTTCGCAGATAACTTGATGTCACTATTAAATCTGGTTTGCAAAGAAATTCAGCGGCAAAGTCAATGGCCTGGGCATGCCCATTTTCGGATAATGGATTTTCGGAATTTAAAACATGCGCACGCACCCCTGCATTCGATGCGCTTTGGGCATGCCGGATTAACCAGATTTTATTTTTCATTTTTATCACCCAATCGCAATTGGCCGCAGGCGCTGCCTATATCCGCGCCGCGCTCGCGCCTTATTCGCGTGTGAACGCCGTTTTTAATCAATACATCTTGGAATCTGTGAACGGCGTTATTGCTTGGCGCCGCGAATTCGCGTTCCGAGACCGCGTTCATCGGAATTAAATTCACCATTACATTTTTACCGCGCAATAATTCCGACAAAGCCTCGGCGTTTTCGGGCGAATCATTTATCCCTGCCAATAAAATATATTCAATCATCAATTGCCGGCTGGTTTTTTCTGTTTGAATAAATGCGGCGTCCAATATATCTGCGATTCCATACTTTTTATTTATCGGCATAATCGTTTCGCGCAACGCGTCCGTCGGGGCATGCAATGAAATCGCAAGATTTACCGGCCGGCCCCATTCGGTCAAATCATTGATTCCCGAAACAATGCCGCAAGTCGACACAGTCATGCGCCGCCATGAAATCCCCATTTGCGCATTCGCGTATTCCAAAAAGCCCTTTAAATTTTCGGTATTCTGCAAAGGCTCTCCCGTGCCCATGACAACGATATGCGACACGTCGTTGTTATTTGCATCGCCGTTGGGCTTAATCGCGGAATCGCTTCTTAATTCCCATTGCGCGATCAAAATCTGCGCAATCATTTCGTTCATCGTAAGATTGCGGCGAAGCCCCTTTAAAGTCGATGCGCAGAACCTGCATCCCATTGCGCATCCTACTTGGCTTGAGACGCATACGGAATTGCCGTAACTTGTCCGCATTAATACAGTTTCGATTACTTCACCGTCCAATAATTTTAATAGGAATTTTGTGGTTTGATTGTCCGATGATTCTAACTTTTTTTCAATTTGCGCGGGCAATGTAATGGCGGCCGCGTCCAAACCCGTTCGCAAGTTTTCGGGCAGATTTTTCATAACTGAAAAATTCGGCGCGCCGCGTCGAAGCCATTCTGTGATTTGTTTGGCGCGGAATTTAGGCTGACCCAGCCCGGTCACGAATTGTTCCAATTCGCCCGACGTCATATTAAAAAGAATCGGCTTGTCTGACATTTAAATTTATTTATACATGTCGTCCAGTATTACGACGACCGCTTTGCGGCGAAGCTGTTTCAATTGTTGGTCTGCCACGAACGACGCGCGTTTGTATATGGCGTTTTGTTTTATAATCTCATCCAATTTTCCATATTCGGCCGTTTTTTTCTTTGAACATATAAGCAGAACCGAGCTGTCCATTCTTTTCGACCATGTAAGCAACGGAAGGCCGATTAAACGCTCACGAATATCTTCGGATAATTCGTATTGGTTCACGGTCATTTTCTGGGGCTCGCCGCCCAAGCCCCGCGCCATGGATTCCGCCGCCGCGCACGATTCCGGTTTGCTCAGTTTATTCGAGACGCTTTCCGGAATCCCGACAAGACGTATTATGGTAACCTCTACCGGCAATCCGCGGTCGCGTTCAAGGTCGGCGGTTTCGGACACAATGTCTTCGTCGGTGACGGTGATTGTCGGCATAACCGTGCGGCCGATGATTACTTGCCATGCGATGTTGGCGCGAACCGCAGCGTGAAGCATCGCCAAGTCCGTGGCGCTAAGCCCGCTTGTATTCATGCCATGTTTACGCATTTGTTCGATTTCGTTTTTAACATCCGAATCGGGGGGCGTTATCTTCATGCTTTCCGCATAGGCCAACTTTACATGATCGTCGATTATATTGGACAAAGCGCGACGGCGATTATCCGTAGAGCTTTGACCCTGCAACGCCATTAATTTCGTCCGCGACGTAATGTCGACGTCCGTAATCGGATTACCGTTGACCGTTGCAACAACCGATGCACCTTGCGCCGACGGCGCAATTAACAAATAACAATTAACAATTAACAAACAACAAATAATTTTTTTCATTTTATCCCTCTATTTATCTTCTGTCAGTTTCAAACTGAAAGTAAGTTTGAACGTCGTATGCCCGACATAGTTTTCATTCGCGGCCAAATTGGTGCGTATGGCGCCGTCTTTGTTATATTCGAACGCAAGCGTGTAACACGGATGATCATAGAACAATCCCGCATTTTGTCTTTGTATGCGCCCGTCCGTTATATTATAAGTCGTTCTTGTCCGAACAGAAAACCGCCCCGTCAGATTGACGCCGAACCCGGCGACGATTTCGCTGATGTTTTTATCGACCGTAT
>WRIM01000009.1 GCA_009782725.1 Alphaproteobacteria bacterium
CTTGAAACACAAATAGAGGGAAAATGAAAAACGAACCACCGATAATTTCTTTTAAAAAAATCGATAAATCGTTTCCGCTTGAAATCGGCGGCACGCAACAGGTTTTGTACGGACTTGACTTTGATATCCGCGCGGGCGAATTCGTGTCGATTATGGGGCCTTCGGGTTCCGGAAAATCGACATGCATGAATATTATCGGCGCGTTAGACACGCCGACCGGCGGCACTTATGAGCTTTATGGGAACGACGTCACGCATATGACCCCGGACGAGCTTGCAACAATGCGAAACGAATATATCGGATTTGTGTTTCAAAACTTTAATTTGCTTACCAAGCGCAATGTCTTGGACAATGTGATGCTGCCGTTGATGTATCGGGGGCTTTCCATGGATGAGCGCGTGGCGCGCGCGCGCCGGATGCTTCAACAAGTTGGTCTTGAAAAATTCGAATCATATTTGCCGACGCAGCTTTCCGGCGGAATGCGTCAACGCTGTGCGATCGCGCGCGCTTTGGCGGGCGATCCCAAATTGATTCTGGCGGACGAGCCTACCGGCGCCTTGGACTCTAAAATGGGGCATGATATTTTGACATTCTTTAAGAAATTAAATAAAGAAATGGGCATTACGATTGTGACAATCACGCACGAATTCGATATTGCGAAATTTTCCGACCGCCTTATCCACATCCGCGACGGACGCATAAATTACGACGGCCCGATACCAAAAGACAACAGGAAATTATAGATAATAGATATTAGATACTAGATAGTAGATATGCGGAGAATAATTAATGTCCAGAGATAGCGTAACTCTTGAAAAAAGCAAAAAATTTTCAGCACGGATTATCCGGCTTGATAAATACTTACGTGAGAAAAAATGTGACCGAGCGATATCAAATCAAATTTTACGATCCGGAACAAGTATCTGCGCCAATTTGTCCGAAGCAATATATGGCATAAGCCGAGGAGACTTTCTTCATAAAACCCATATAGCACTTAAAGAATGTGCGGAAACTATGCACTGGCTTGAAATGCTGAAAGAATCAGGAGATATTACGTCACGACAGTTTGAAAGCATGAAGGCAGATTGTGAAGAATTGCTGAAATTATTAATCGCCACAACAAAAACTACTAGAAATAAACTAAAAATATCTAGTATCTAAAATGAGGGCTCTATGACATTCAACGATATTCTTAAGGAAAGTTGGTTATCAATCAGCGGCAATAAAGTACGGTCTTTCCTGACAGTCCTTGGCATTATTATCGGCGTTATGGCGGTCGTGGTCATGATGTCTGTCGGCGACGCGGTTCAAAAACAAATTACCGACCAATTCTCAAGTCTTGGCACGAATACGATTATCATTCGCGCGGGCGCCGCGCAAACAGGGGGCGTTCGCACGGGCGGCATGCGTCAGACTTTGACGCGGCAAAGCGCGGATGCGTTAAGACAATTGCCGGATATATCGGCCGCCGCGCCAATGCGTCAAACCTCGATCCAGGTTGTGTTCGGAAATCGCAACTGGGGCACCGCGGTTATCGGCACAAATCCGGACTATGCCACCATTCAGAATATTGAAATGGAGCATGGAGTATTCTTTGACCAATCAGCATTGCGCAATGGCTCTACATTTGCCGTAATCGGGCCAAAGACGGCGAACGAGCTTGATATGCCCATAGACCCCGTGGGTCAGATAATCCGAATTAACAACGTCCCATTCGTGGTAATCGGCGTTATGCGAGAACGCGGGGACAGCATGATGGGAAGCCAAGACGACATGGTTATAATCCCGCTTACCACTTTTACCAAACGCGTTTGGGGCGGGCGCTTTCCCGATGCCGTGCAAACAATCATGGTGCGCGTTTTCCAAGACGCGGACAATACGCTTGTAACCCAACAAATCACGGCAATGCTGCGCGATCGGCATCGTCTGCGCGATGACGAGCCCGACGACTTTCAAATCATGGACATGCGCCAAGTTATGGAGACTATGAATACCATATCGGGATTTCTTCGCATGCTTTTAATGGCAATCGCATCCGTGTCTTTGTTGGTCGGTTCGATTGGAATTATGAATATGATGTTGGTAAGCGTGGCCGAGCGAACGCGCGAGATAGGAATACGCAAAGCCATAGGCGCCAAAGAAACGCATATAACAATCCAATTCTTGTCCGAATCGGTATTGATTTCGTTTATCGGGTCTATGGCGGGATTGATACTTGGCATTATATTGTCGCAAACAGTATTGCCGCGCGTTATGGATATGGCCGTGCCATTAAGCATTTGGTCGGTCATACTGTCGATTGGCGTTGCGGTAGTCGTTGGAATTTCGTCGGGCGTGATGCCCGCGCGCAAGGCGGCCAAATTGAATCCGATTGACTCGTTGCGGCATGAATAATGAAGAAAACCGCGATATTTTTTATAAAAGTCTACCAATCCGCCCTATCCCCCGTATTCGGTGGAAGATGCGCATGCCGGTTTACGCCAACTTGCAGCGAATACGCCGCAGCGGCGATAGAAAAGCACGGGGTCGCGCGGGGCGGCTGGATTGCATTAAAAAGGATATCAAGATGTCGTCCGGGGGGCGGGGGCGGGTACGACCCTATCCCTTGACTTCCATGCAATTTCTGGTACAATTTGCGCTATGCTCAAGAGAGAATACTAAAAGGAAACTAAATGTCATCGTATAGTACGATTGAAAAAATGTCCAAAATGATGGACAAAATGGGTTTAACCGAATTAAAAATGGAATCCGGATTCTTGTTCGGCATCTGGAAAAAAGAAATCCACCTTTCCAAGCAGCCTAAAATGGTGGCAAGCCCCCAATTTGCTTCGACGCCGGCGGCGCCTTTGGCCAAGACCAGCTGCGAAGACTCTGCAAATCCGGCCGCGTGCGTTATTAATGCGTTAAAATCGCCCATGGTCGGCGTTGTATTCTTGTCCCCGGAACCGGGCGCGGCGCCATTTGTAACGGTCGGTGCAACCGTCAAAGCGGGCGATACCGTCGCATTGATCGAAGCCATGAAGACTTTCAACCCGGTCAAATCGGAACGCGCCGGCACAGTCAAAGAAATTCTTGTAACCGACGGCCAAGCGGTAGAGTTCGACACGCCGTTGGTGGTGATCGAGTAATAACATGTCAAAAAAAACAATCAAAAAAATACTGATAGCTAATCGGGGCGAGATTGCACTTCGCATTATTCGCGCGTGCCGCGATATGGGGCTTCGCTCTGTCGCCGTTTATTCCACAGCGGATGCGGACGCGACCCACGTGCATTTGGCCGACGAATCGGTTTGCATCGGGCCGGCCAAGGCCGCCGAATCATATCTTAATGAATCTGCGATTTTGACCGCGGCTCTTTTAACAAATGCGGACGCGATTCATCCGGGGTACGGATTCTTATCCGAACGCGCGGATTTCGTCGAAAAAGTGGAACAGCATAAGTTAATCTGGATCGGGCCGACCGCCCAAATGATTTCCAAAATGGGCGACAAGGTAGAGGCGAAAAAGACCGCAATTGAATGCGGGCTTCCCGTTGTGCCGGGAAGCGACGGCGCGGTCGACACGTTGGAAGATGCGCTTAAATGGGCCCAGAAAATCGGATATCCCGTAATGCTTAAAGCGGCATCGGGCGGCGGCGGCAAGGGAATACGCCCGGTATTGTCCAAAGACGACATGGCCGAGGCTTTTCAAATGACAAAACGCGAAGCGTTGGCCGGATTCGGCGACGATACTTTGTATATGGAGAAATTATTGCTTCACCCGCGGCATATAGAGTTTCAGGTTTTGGGCGACCACCATGGAAACGTCGTGATATTCGGCGAACGCGACTGTTCATTGCAGCGTAAAAACCAAAAAGTCATGGAAGAATGCCCTGCGGCGGCCCTTACCCAGAAACAGCGCGACGATATGATTGAAATCTGCAAAACGGCCGTGAAGAAAATGGGGTATACGAACGCGGGCACGTTGGAATTCATGTTCGAAGACGGCAAGTTTTATTTCTTGGAAATGAATACCCGACTCCAAGTCGAACACCCGGTGACAGAAATGGTTTACGGCGTCGATTTGGTGCGCGAGCAAATTCGTGTGGCGCGCGGGGAAGAATTGGGATATAGCCAATCCAACCTTGTGCCGAATGGTCACGCAATAGAATTTCGTATTAATGCCGAAGACCCCGAAACTTTTATCCCGAATCCGGGCAAAATAACGCAATACTCGGTTCCGGGGGGCCTCGGCATTCGTGTTGATTCCGCCGTGTATCCGGGGTATTCTATTCCGTCGCATTACGACTCTATGATTGCGAAATTAATCGTTTGGGCGCCGACGCGCACGGCTTGCATTATGCGTTCTATGCGGGCTTTGGATGAATTTGTAATCGAAGGCGTCAAAACAACGATTCCTTTGCAGCAAAAACTATTAAAGAACAAAGACGTCCGGAATCTTGACATCGACAATCATTGGCTAGAAGAGTTTTTGAAGAACTCGTAGGGGCGCATAATTTCGCCCCCTACATAATCTGATTATAAAACTCATCCAATTGTTTCTGATATAATTTATCAGAATCCCATGTTCGCGGATTGGATTTAATGTAATTCGCAATTTCACGATAATCATCATTATCCCGGACAATATGTTCATAATAATTCCGCTGCCAGATTTGTTTTCCGATTTGTTTCGATACGGCCGATTTGAATCCACGAATGATATGTGCCAATGTGCCGATTTTATCCCCGGGCCTCAAACCATGGTGGGCGCAATTATGCGCCCCTACAGAGTTTGATTGTTGTGGTAAAAATTCTTCGTTGGCCGTAAACGTTGTAGGGGCGCATAATTGCGCCCTGCCAGAGCCCATTATTTCAACCGTGGGTTGAATCTCTATGATGAAATGCGAATGATTCGGCATGATGACCCATTCGTGCAATTGTGTGCGATTATTACGATTCGGGATTTCCAACAAACAATTTTTAACGATTTTACCAACATTATTCAAAATCATTTCGCCATTTTGGATATGGCCGAATATGCATTGTTTTTCATGTGTGCAAATGGTTATGAAATACGCGCCGGGATTCGAATAATCGTATCCGCGTTTTCGAATAGTGCGACGGTGATGTACGTCTTTATCGAATTTCATAATTTGTGTTCAAATTAATAGGGGCGTATTGCATACGCCCCTATATGGTTTGTGGTTGTAATCGCCCTATTCCATCGTGGTCGAGCGGAAGTCGCCGAACATACCGATTTCTTCGGCGCCGATGTAACAGCGGATTTTTTTACCGATATTATCCATCCATTCTTTGGCGGCTTCTTCGGCGGCCTTGTCCGCGGCGGACTCTTGGGCGTCTTTGACCGCGCGGTTGGTAATGGCATTGAACGCAAGCGCGCCAATCGCCGCCCCACCGACATTAACCAATGTTTTACCGCCACCACCGGACCAGAAGTTTCCACTACCTTCTTCGCCTTTAAACGCACCGCATCTATTATTTGAGAGTATCGCTGTCATATTTGCTATGGCATTGGCTGCGGACAAATTAGATACACAAAGAGCGTTGCCATTCGATGCAGTTTTACCCGTGATATAACGAGAATCCCCAACATACGTAAACCCAGCATTGTTACCTTCCCCATTTATAACCTGCTTTCCTTGCATTGCGCAAAGGGCGCCAGAATCTTGCAACGATGTTATGGCTTTTTCTACTTCACCCCGACATACACGTACCCTTTGATCGTTGATGTCATTCGCGGTCTGTCTATTCGTACCGATAAGACTTCCAAAGCCGCCTTTTTGAAGCGCGTTCATACCCGCCGCGCCGCCCAATGCGCCGACGACCGTTCCGGCCACCGTCGCCCACCTGCGCGTCGTTCCGGCGCCCTTCATTTCGGAAAGATATGTTTCTTCATAGACATCTTGCGAAATTCCTTCCAAATCGGCTTGGGGTATCCATGATCCGCAGACAAAGCTGTCCCCCACCGCGAAATTCGTCCGCGACCAATATCCGTCTTCCAGCCATTTTTTGATGCGCGGATCGGTCGAACGCAATTCCACACGCACGCGACAGAACGAACCGTAAAGGTCATTCGACGCTTGCAGCTGGTTGTCCGACAGTCCGAATATCGAATAGTCGTTCGGGACTTTGTTGGATTTCAAACGCGCCCACATGAATGTCGAATACATGTCTTTGTTGCCCATGATTCCGCCAGCATTTTCCGCATGGCACATGTTCATCTGACGCGTTAATTTCGCGTTGTATATCGCCTGAGCCTCCAGCTCTAAATCAAATATCAATTGTTGGAATATTTGGTTTTCGGCCATGCGCACCGCATAGTCGTTATTCGACACCATATACGGTATCGTATACGATTTGATGACTTTGCCGTTTGTATCGCGTATATCGTCCGAACCGTCGCACCGGCCAAAGTCGGCCAAATTCGACGCATCGGCAAGGCACAGCAACGCGCCGTTGGCGTCCCTCATCTGAACCGTTTCCGTGAACTTTACGTCATAGTTCGCAACGCCGCCGTCAAGCCAGCCTTGGCGTGCCGACGTAGCGCCGCCCCATACGCTGTCCCCTTGGGCCGTGGCGTTTTTGATTTTCGCGGTCTCGACCCGGATATGCTCTTCGCAAGTCTGATTAGTTTTAACCGTATTGATGCAAAGCCCGATTACAATCGCCCGGTCAAGCACGCCCGCAACGCGATTGCCCGCCGCGCGGTTATCCGGCATGCCGCCGATCGCCGACACTATGTCCGTGCGATTTCTGAAGCAATTCTGGAAATCCGTTCCGCACATATTTTTAACGCAAGACTGCGCAATCGATTGGCATTGTCTTTTCATGCCTTCTAATGCGGCCGCGCTGAACGAAGTCGCCAAACGCGCATTCAAGGCCGCAACCGCGCCAACCGGGTCACGAAGGCCTTCGGTCGCAGTCGGGCTTGTGAACAATTTCGCAAATATGCCCGCGTCTTCTTCATACATCAAATGACCGGAACCCGTATCGAACGTCGCCGCCGCAAACCGGCATGCGATGTCGGAATTCACAACCGCGGCGCATCCCATTTGAATTTCACGAAGCGGTTTGGCTTGGGTTATATCCAATACTTTGGTCGTTTCATTAAATGCGGACGAATAGCATACGCTTCCCACGCCTTCGCCGCAGTGACGCATCGCGCATTGCACGATTGTGTCAGAACAGCGTGCTTTCTGGCGCGCGGCGAATTTATCAATCATTTCGTCGATTTTCGCCTTCATGCTGTTGTTAAATCTGGATGCGTACATGTCCGCGAACACGTCTTCTTTGTTTTCTTCATTGGCAAGTTGCGACGCGGTCGGCATAGAACCCTTGACCGTGGAATAGCAATATCTATTCGCGCCGATTGTATCAAAGCACGCATTCCGTATAAGGCCTGAAATTTCCGCGCGGTTAACCGGCCCCAAATCATTCGGGGTCGTTACCGTCCAACTTGTCACGGTGGTTGTCGTGGCCGACGCGCCCCCGCGTCCGCGGCGGCGTCCCGGATTTTCAGAGCCCGTTGTCGCGGTTTCCGTATATTCTTCGACTATGTCGACTATGCTTGAATTCGCGCCTTCTTTACACAGATATGGATTCGGAGCGCAAGCCTGTAAGATACAGTTATCGACAACTTTATAACAAGTGGCCACCGCATTCACGGCCGCAAGCGCAGCACCTTCGTCAATCATATCGCGGATGCGTCCGCCAGATTGCGGATTGGCCGTCACGTCCGTCGTGCCCCAAAGTTCTTTGCGTCCCTCTAATTGGCAACGGGCAAGCGTCGATGAGCAGAATACTTTCTGTTTTCTGAATTCGGAATCGGATGTGCAAAGCTCGAAATCCGCGCCGCAAACATCGTCGCGTTTCAAGCATTGGGTATAGCGGCGAACACAATCTTGGGTGTTCAAGCGTTGGGAAATCGACGCGCCGACAATCATGCTTCCCAATATGGAATTTTCCGTCGGATAGATAAATACGAACTCGCCGTTGTCGTCTTTTTCGGTCGTGCTTCTTGTCGCAAGTATGCCGGTGTTATTCGTTCCGTACAATTGATGAATGGCGTTCGACGGGCATGTCAGCAATATGCTGGCACAGCCGGATTTGCGCGCGAAAAATAAAGAATTATTGGTACAGTCTTCGAAATTCGGGCCGCATACTTCGCCGGTTTTCGTACAATCAAGATATGAATCGATGCATTCTTTGTCGGTTGTCGTCACAACGCCGCCCGTGGTTCCACCGGTGGTTCCCCCCGGGATATTCGTCACCGGACGAAGTGTCGGCATGCGCGGCCCGCCTACGCCCGCGACCGGATAAACGCCCAAAGATATTGCCGGACGCGCGGTCGGCGTCGGATTCGGCGATACAAGACCGCCGGTCGCCGCAATTGCCGCGCCGCCGCAAATAACGGACAGCAACCCGCACAAAGCAAACGTGTTGATTCTTTTGATTAATTTAAACATTCTCTTCTCCATATTATGGATTCAATGATTAATTTTATCATAAAAGGGGAAATTGGGCAAATGTTTTTATGCTTTTTTATTCTTGCGAAAATCATCAAGCGATACAATTCTTTTATCGTCCGACGTACCGGATTTTTCTTCGGATAAAGGCAGTTCCAAATCATTTCCGGCGGTAAGCTCTTTCTTTGGGTGAAATTGAAGCATGAAATCGACGCTTGGGTCTTTGAATTCTACCATGGCGTTAAACGGAATCCGAATGTAGAACGGCCGCCCGTCGAACGTCAGCGTCACACCGAATTCTTCGTCGCTTACATTCAAATTGTAAAAAGAATGCTGAAGCACAATCGTCATCATATCCGGATATCGCATTTTAAGAAAATCGGGAATGACGACATTCGGGTCGCGCGTCTTGAACGTGATATAAAAATGCGCGCCGTCGTTAAGGCCGTGAGACTGGGCATGCTGCAACGCCTCTTTCACAACCATTTTTAATGCTTTTTCAAGAAGATTTGGATAATCCGGCTTGGTCATCGCTCGCTCCGCTTTGCAGATACTAGATACTATATATTAGATAGTAGATATTTAAACATGAGTTGTCCATTATATTCGACAATCTATAATTTACTTGTCCAATATATTGGACAACAATTTATCTAATATCTACTATCTAATATCTAGTATCTTATTTATCATAAACGCAACCGTTTTCACAATAGATAAATTTCGAATTCGAAATGCCATTGAAAGATTCGCGCTCTAACCCCGTCATCCAAACTTGGGACTCTATGGCGTCAAGTTCCGCGAACAATGCCGCCCGCGCCTCTTTGTCTAAATGCGCCGCAACTTCGTCCAATAAAATCAACACGGGCGCGGATGCGCGCGCGCGCAACAATTTCGCATGAGACAAAACAAGACGCATTAATGCGGATTTTTGCTGACCCGTGCTTGTCATCGCAACGGGCATGGCAAGCACATTATTAATCATTCCAAAATCCGCCCTGTGCGGGCCGTCGATGCTCATTTTATCGCCGATTAATTCGCGGTTCTTTGATAAATATTCCAAATATTCAGAACCCGCATCGGCGGCGGAAATCGCGTTCGCCAATTTTTCTTCCAACATGCCGGATATTGTTATCGAATAATCGTCGCCCAAGAAATAATTGATTTCTCCCGCGTATTTGACGCGCGCGGCGGCGACGCTTATCGCTGTGTCGGACAATTGACGTTCAAGCGCGGCCAACCACCCGGGATTAGCACCAGATTTCAACGCAAACGCGCGTTCGGATAAAAGTTTGGAAAGCCGTATAACGCGCCCCGTATGCGCCGTATCAAACCCGGAAACAAGGCGGTCGAAAAACGCGCGCCGGTCGGATGCGCTGTCTACGAAAAGCCTGTCCTCGCGCGGGGTGATCCAAACCATGCGGATGTGCCGAGACAGGTCGGAAATCGGCGCGGCATCGCTGTCTATGCGCGCGCGGCGCTTTGCATCCGTTAGCTCGAACGATACGGATAATTCGGTATCGTTTTGCAAAACCACGGTGACGCCGAATTGCCCGGCGCCGCCGATACGCACGATGTCGGGTGGGGCCGCGCCGCGTAATGACCCGGATGCGGATATCGCGCTTAGCGCTTCTAAAACAGACGTCTTGCCGCCGCCGTTCGGGCCGTACAGCACGATATTTTTCGCGCTGTCTATTTTAATCCGACTGCATTCATGGTTTCTGAAATCGCAAATGGTAAGGGTTTGAATCATAATTTAAAATAAATGGAGGCCCGAGTCGGTCCCGGCCTTCGCCGGGATGACAACAAATCGCTTACGCGATTTATTTTGCGGCGCGTTGCTTGCAAAATGATTCCGACCAAATCAAGCAATGTTTTTAATTTTGGAGGCCCGAGTCGGAATCGAACCGGCATTCAAGGATTTGCAGTCCTCTGCATAACCACTCTGCCATCGGGCCAATGGGGACACTATAAACGCAAAAACCGGAAAACGCAAATGTAAATTTGGATACGTAGGGGCGCATATTTGCGCCCGCATAGTTTGGCATTTGGGATAAGATTTTCGACAGAAAACAAATAATGAAAGGGCGCAAATATGCGCCCCTACAAGATTTTCCAAATTTAAATCACTACACCAAACACTTCAGTGCCGCGGCGGTGTTTTTCAGCATGAACCAGCCAAAGCGATAATCCGTCAGATAAACCGTAATAACGAATACCGCGAACGCGCCTATGACCAGAATCACGCGCGTCTTGTTGCCCTTCATGCAGTATACGCCGATGTTATACAACAAGAATAATACATACGCGTCGACGACCGCGCTTATAATCCATAAAGACGTGCAATTAAACGCAATCGCATTCAAAATCAGAATCACCGGATATATAAAGAATACAGCTGCAAGTCCTTTGATTGCGATTTCCCAATCGCGCTCTCCCCCCGTGATTTCAGACACAAGCATCAATAATCCGCCCATAACGAACAATATCGCAACCGCCAAAACCGGGATGATGACCAATTTTGAAAACGCGACGGAAAAAGTTATTGTCGCGCCGCCAATCAGCTGCATCGCCAATACGGCCGCGCCGCCAAGAAGACCGTACAAGAATGCTTTCAGCATGGATTCTTCCAAATTTCCGTCGGCGACGATTTTGGTAAAGAACCGTTTCGGGTCGGTCAAAATAAGATAGATGTGCCGAAGCGACCTTTTGAACATTCCTTTGATTGAATTTTTTTTCTGCATGGAAACCCCCGTTCGTTTGCTATTTGCAGTAATCTATCTTATAATAGAGTGAAAAATATAAAAAAACAATGGGAAAATAGATATGCCAAAGATTGCGATTGTTGGACGGCCTAATACCGGGAAATCGACGCTTTTTAACGCGCTGACCGGGACGCGGGATGCGTTGGTTCACGACCGGCCTGGGGTGACGCGCGACGTTGTCGGCGGCATTGTGCGAGGGATTGGCGAACAAATAACGATTTTCGATACCGCCGGGTTAGAGAAAACAAAAACGGGCGTCGCGCATATGGCGACGGCAAAAACGCTTGATGCAATTCGGGATGCGGATGCGGTTTTGTTTGTGGTCGACGGACGTGCGGGACTCACCGCCGAAGATTTGGAATGGGCAAAGACCGTCAGAAAATCCGGGACGAAAAAACCGATTCTTTTATTGGCGAATAAACTTGAATCGCAAAAACGCGCGGGCGATTTGCCAGAATTTCATAAACTTGGATTCGGCGCGCCGACCGCGATAAGCGCGGAACATAAAATGGGGCTGGACAAGATTTACGAATGGTTGGAACAATTATCAAAGTGCAAAGTGCAAAGTTCAAATAAAGATGAATCTAACATTGAACATTGCACTTTGAACTTTGAACATTCACGCGAAGCGCAGCTTCGCGTGGCGATTATGGGCCAACCGAATGTTGGAAAATCAACCTTGGTTAATAAAATATTGGGGGAGAATCGCGTGATTGTGCGCGATGAACCCGGCGTAACGCGCGATACTATTAATATAAAGACAAAGGCTTTGGGGCGCGAATTCACGATTGTCGACACGGCGGGACTTCGCAGAAAGTCTGGCATTACGGATGATGTGGAAACGCTTGCCGCGCTTAAATCTTTGGACGCGCTTAGCAAATCCGATATTGTAATATTGGTTGTGGATGCCACCGGGAATATTGAAAATCAAGCTCTTGGAATCGCGGGCCGCGTATATGACGCCGGAAAAATTCTTTGCATAGCTTTGAACAAATGGGATTTGGTGCATGTTAATGAACGTGATACAAAATTAAAGAAATTGGTCGCGCAGTTTAATCGTTCTTTCTCGCAAATTATAGACCCGTTGATTTTGCCAATCTCGGCCGAAAAAGGCACCGGAGTCAGAAACATTTTAAAACGCGTTTTTGAACTGTGGGATATATCGAATAAAAGAATGCCGACTTCATTAATCAACCGCATCGTGGAAAAATTGGTCGAAGCGCATCAACCGCCGATGTCGCGCGTTGGCCGCCGCATGAAAATAAAATTCAGCAGTCAAACGCGCACCCACCCAATCGTAGTAACAATTAATGTAGGCGGCGCATCTGATTTCCCGGAATCATATACGCGGTATCTTCGCCGCGGAATCGCCAAAGCATTAAAGTGGGAGCAATTGCCG